>JBAPTX010000224.1:0-4235 GCA_049282375.1 Calditrichia bacterium | reverse complement strand
ATCTCTTCCTGAAAAGGAACGGTCACCATAAGATGGCCATTTGGTTTTAAAACACGCCGGATTTCTTTAAGTGCCTGCACGGGAGCTGATAAATGCTCCAATACCTCCGATAAAATAATAAATGAGAAACTCTCTGTCTGAAAAGGCAATTGAAAAACATCCCCGCTTACCGGCATAACCCTCCGGGGTGTGCTGTTTCTGATTCCGGTCAAATTTTTTCGGGAGATATCTAGCGGGCAGTAATGTGAAAAAGGATAGCCGCTCAGGATCAGACCACCTCTGCCGCTGCCGATATCAAGGATTGGCTTAGCTGGAGACGGTTTGCCAAGGTGCAGAATTTCCTGATAGCGTCGCTTTATCTCCTCCACCATAAATTTATTAAAATTGAAATAATCATAAAATTCTGCGTCGGTTTTATAATGTTCGATATGGTTTGTGTAATCCGTATTTTTCATTTCTGCTTTCACACCCCTTAGGGTTTATTTTAATATGATGATCTATTTCTTTCTACAATCCTGCCACCCCTTCGGGGTTAAAAAACATTGCGAATTGATAATCCAAAACCCGAAGGGTTGATATTATTGTAAAACAGATTACAATAAAAGGAATCCAACCTCGAAGAGGTGGCATAACATCGTTCGCAAAATTTTATATTTTGCCGGAAATAAATTCAATGGAATATATCACACCTACGGGGTTGGTTCTTTAACCGGATATACATATGCTACAATCATTCCACCCCTACGGGGTTGATGATATATGGACACAACGATTAAAACCCGAAGGTTTGAAATTGTTATAGAACTAAAAGATATGCGTTAAAGAAAAAAAACATTTAACATCATTCGATCTCCTCTTAACTTAAGCGGTGTTGTTTAAATATTCTGTGGGAGCAATGCCATGCCTGCATTCGGATTGTTTGGAAATCCTCAGAAAAAAATAATTGCGGAAAAACTGCCGGATCTGCTGAAGATAATGAACGGCCCGGATGTAAAGGTATTTTGTGCAGAGGACATGTTCGGCGGTAAAGTGCCCGAAGGCCTTTCCTGTGAAGTTCTGCCGCCGGCTGAAGTTCCGGGCAACTGTGATATGGTCATCGTTTTCGGCGGGGACGGCACTATTCTGCGGGCGGCTCACAACATCGGCAGCCGTCAGACCCCTATTCTGGGGGTGAACGTGGGCGGTCTGGGATTTTTAACAGAAGTTCTGCTGGAAGATTTCGGGCCTGTATTCAACCAAATTTTGAAGGGGGACTACCGCACTGAAAAACGGCTGATGCTGCAGGGGGTGATCAATGATGAAAAAGAGCCGCTTTTTGCCCTGAATGAATTTACTGTCGAAAAAGGCCGCTCTACCCGCGTTATTGAAGTCAAGGTTCATATCGATGGCATTTTTTTCAACGATTACATAGCTGATGGCCTTATCTTTTCCACCCCCACCGGATCCACCGGTTATTCGCTCTCTTCCGGCGGGCCGATTGTGGTGCCCACCAGCCGCAGCATTATTTTAAACCCGATCTGTCCCCACTCATTAACCAACCGGCCGGTCATTATGCCGGCGGACTGCACCATTACCGCTGAGATTTATACCGATTTCCCGCAGATTCTGCTGTCCGCCGACAACCAGGAGGTGCGGGAAATCCCCAGCAATACCCATTTCCGGATGGAGCGGGCGCCGTTTGATGCACATCTGGTGAAACTCCCAAACAGCGATTACTTCAGCCTGCTGCGGGATAAGCTGGGCTGGGGCGGCGATTTCCGCAATAAAGACCGCTGGACCTACAACCGGTAAGCACTTTCGTGCCCCATTTATTATAAATTGGACGGCTTCGGATTTGAATTCTATTAACCCTGTTACTGCTTCGGATTCTCAGGTTTTGCCATGAGTTTGCTGTTTGCGATCAGTTCTTCAGCACTGATGGTTTATTTCATTCTTTTTATCTGGTTTATCAGCGGTCTGAAAAAATCCCGGAAGCCGCTTCCCGGGCAGCAACCCCAGCCCTCAACGCCACTCTCAGTTGTTATCGCCGCCCATAACGAACAGGCGGTGATTGCCGATACCCTGCAGGATCTGCTTGGACAGAATTATCCGTCTGACCGCTATGAAGTTATTGTGGCTGCGGACCGCTGCAGCGACCGCACCCCGCATATTGTGCGGGCGATTACAGAAAAGTATACGAATCTTCATTTAATAGAAATAGCCGACTGCCCGCCGGGAGTCTCCCCCAAAAAAAATGCCCTGCGCCAGGCTATCACTGCTGCCCGCTGGAATCACCTGATATTAATGGACGCAGATTGCCGCTGCGGTCCGGATTATCTGCAAACTTTCGCCCGCTATTTTGCCGAAGGCATAGAGCTGCTGGTGAATATTCCCAAGGTGAAGGGCAATAATTCTATTCTGCACCAATATCTTTATCTGGAGCGGCTGTTGACCTGGGGAATTGCTGCTGCCGGAGCAGGGCATCGCCGTCCATTTCTGGCATTTGGGGGAAGCTGGGGATATACCCGGGATTTGCTGCACAAAGCCGGAGGACTGGAGCGGTTATCAGAGTCTCTAAGCGGTGACGATGATCTGCTGGTGTACCGCATGGGCAAATTAAAACCCCAAATGCAGGTCATTCGCGATCCCCGCGGCTGGGTGACCACCCGGCTGCCGGAAAGCTGGAAAGCATTCGCCGTCCAGCGCCGGCGGCACCATTCCGCCGGTAAGTTTTATGCGCCGGCAGTACAGGCGGGCTATTTTCTGTTTCACTTTTCCAATCTGCTGCTCTGGATTTTGCCGGTTTTCTATGCACCGGCTATTTTCACACTTCTGTTAAAATTTGGACTGGATAGTATCGCACTGCGCACTGCCGGGAAATTATTCCGTGAAAAAGCAGATATCTTTGGCTTTCTATTCTGGGAGCCGTTATATCTGTTACAGCACTTATTGGTGGCGCCGCTGGGGTTTATGGGGAAAATCCGCTGGAAGTGAGCAAAACTAAATTCATTTTCATTATCAACTTTAGTACTTTTAGATATGTTTTAGTATAAGTTGACAAACATCTTCGGAGAAATATTCTTATATGTATCAAAATTTCAAAAATATAGAACATGAATTATCAAGAGTAAGCGTATTAAATCGTAAAGTGGGTTCAGAATTTATTATTTCAAAGAAGTATAAAGATGATAGAGAATGGTGGATACTAGGGTATTTATGTATTTTACTTAGGAAAGCTGGTGTTGAGTTTCCACATTTTGCTATTAAAAAAAATGAAAAAAATCCACCCGATTTTATTACGTTTGACCATTACAGGAAAATATTTAGACCTATTGAAGTTTCTGAAGTTATTGCTCCTTGTAGGAAAAGGACCCAAGAATACAGAAATACAAAAGTCTTTCGAAATTTACAAGAATTTGAATTTGAAAATATTGTGCAAATTCCTAATCCTTGGGAAAGTTTAATTGAAAGATTGAATAAAAAATTTCTAAAAAAATATGGTTCCAATAGTTGGCTGGTATTATATCATAATATGAGTTATAGTGTGATTTCTTCATCAGGTTACTGGCACCATACATTGCTTTATAATGCAAAAAATTGGAAAAATAATGGTAAAGTCGATTTTTCGAACTTTGAGGGTGAAAAAGTATTTGTAATAAATAATAATTGTAATTCTATGGTTGAGCTGTTCCCCAATTTTGAAGTTGTTATTTCATAACATTTCGTTTCAATTTGGATATCTATATTCTAGATAATATTATTTCTTCATTTTCCCGATCGGAACTTCCTTCCATCCATTCCATTTAGTTTGATTAAAGCGGACAAAACGGAAAGTAAAGCTATGTTTTGGCGCATCATTACCGCGGGGGTGTCTTTGGCCCTGATTATTTTTATAACTTTTCATTTTTTTAAAAAGGAGCCGGAATTTATGAATGAGAAAAATGCAGATACTACGAATCGCCTGATACATGAAAAAAGCCCTTACCTGCTGCAGCACGCCCATAATCCGGTTAATTGGTATCCCTGGGGAGAAGAGGCGTTCCAGGCGGCCCGGGAACAGAACAAACTGATTTTTCTCAGCATTGGTTACGCCGCCTGCCACTGGTGCCATGTTATGGCTCATGAATCCTTTGAAAATGATTCCACTGCTGCGCTGATGAATGAGCATTTCATTAATATTAAAGTGGACCGGGAGGAATATCCCGATGTGGATCATCTTTATCAGACTTTTGTGCAGATGAGCAGCGGTCAGGGCG
>JBAPTX010000223.1:0-3154 GCA_049282375.1 Calditrichia bacterium | reverse complement strand
GATGTTTGCCCGTTTTTCGCAGGACGGCTCCAAAATTGCCTTTACCGGGCAGTATGACGGCAACACCGAAGTCTATTTGATGCCGGCGCAGGGCGGACAACCCGAACGGCTTACCTATACCGCTACTCTGAACCGGGATGATATTTCCGACCGGATGGGGCCGAACAATATTGTGATCTGCTGGAAAAATGATAATCAGCACATTGTTTTCCGTTCCCGCATGCACAGCTACAACCCGTTTATCGGTCAACTGTTTACCGTGACTCCGGAAGGCGGCTTGCCGCAAGAGCTTCCTCTGCCCCGGGGCGGTTTCTGCTCCTTCTCGCCCGATAATAAGAAACTGGCTTATAACAGGGTGTTCCGTGAATTCCGCACCTGGAAAAAATACCGGGGCGGCATGGCCGATGATATCTGGATTTATGACTTCGATTCCAAGGAAGTCAGCAACATTACCAGTAATCCGGCACAGGATATTATTCCTATGTGGAGCGGGCAAAATATATATTTTCTTTCCGACCGGGACAGTTTAAAAAGGATGAATCTGTATGTGTATAACCTCGATAATCAGCAAACCCGCCGCCTCACCGATTTCAAAGAATTTGATATAAAATTCCCTTCTCTGGGGCCGGACGCTATTGTTTTTGAAAACGGAGGCTACATTTACCGTTTCGACCTGCAGAACGAAACTTCCCGTAAAATAGAAGTGGAAATTGCCAATGATCTGGTTTACAGCCGCTCCGAAGTTAAAAAGGTCAGTGATGAAGTGAGCAATTATGAAATTGCCCCGGACGGCAGCCGCGCTCTGTTCGGCGCCCGCGGCGATGTCTTCACGGTGCCGGCGAAAAACGGCCCCACCCGGAATATTACCCGGACTTCCGGGGTTCACGAACGCAATGCCAAATGGTCGCCCGACGGGAAATGGATTGCCTACATTTCCGATAGGACCGGAGAAGATGAAATCTATATCGAAGCACAGGACGGCAGCGGTGAACCGGAAAAGGTGACCAGCGGAGGCGAGACCTACAAATATCAGATTTACTGGTCGCCGGACAGCCGTAAAATTATGTGGGCGGACCGCCTGCAGCGGCTGCGGTATGTGGACATCAGCACAAAGCAGATTACTACCATTGTTAAATCGCCGGTGTGGGAAATCCGCGATTATGCCTGGTCGCCCGACAGCCGCTGGATTGCCTATGCTGAACCGCAGAAGAATCACATGGACCAGCTTTTCATCTACTCGCTGGAAAGAGACCATGTTTATCCGGTGACGGAAGGCTGGTTCGATTCCTACTCTCCAGCATTCAGTGAAGACGGCAAGTATCTTTTCTTTGTATCGGAACGGGATTTCAACCCGATTTACAGTGAAACCGAATGGAATCATGCTTATCAGGATATGGCGCGGCTGTATCTGGTTACCCTTGCTAAAAAAACTGCATCTCCATTTGAACCGGAGAGTGATGAAGTTAAAATCGGGGAGGAAACGGAAAAGGAAAAAAAAGAGAGTGATCAGCAGAAAAAATCGCCTCCAATGGAAGTCGATCCCCAAAACCTGAAAGACCGCATTGCCGCTTTTCCCATCCCCGCAGCCAGATACCGCAACATCGGTTCCGCCGGCGATCAGGTGTATTACATCCGCTCCGGATTAAAAGAAGAGAAGCCGGTGCTGGAAATGTTCGATCTGAAGGAGAAAAAAGAAAAAGAACTGGGACAGATTAACGGTTATGAAATATCCGCTGACCACAAGAAAATGCTGGTGGGGAAGAATGGCAGCTATGCGATTATCGATCTTCCGAAAAGTTTGGTAGAGATAAAAGAACCGCTGGATTTAAGCAATATGGATGTGAAACTGAACCGTGAGGCGGAGTGGCAGCAGATTTTTGAGGAAAGCTGGCGCCAGATGCGCGAGTTTTTCTATGCACCCAATATGCACGGAGTGGACTGGCAGCAGATAAAGGAAAAATACCGGCCGCTGGTGGCGCATGTAAAGCACCGCGCCGATCTCAACTATATTCTGGGGGAAATGATCGGCGAGCTGAACGTTGGACATGCCTATGTCGGCGGCGGCGATGTACCGAAGATTGACCGGGTGAAAACCGGACTGCTGGGGGCAGAGCTGGAGCGCGACCCCGCAACGGGATACTACCGCATAACCGAAATCCTGCCCGGACAGACCTGGAACAGGAGCCTTCGCTCTCCGCTGCGGGACATGGGAGTCGATGTAAAGGAAGGGGACTACATCATTGCCGTGGACGGGCAGCCGGTCAATAAGCTGGATAATATTTACAGCGCCCTGGTCAACACGGCCGGAAAACAGGTGCAGCTCCGCGTAAATGATAAACCTGCTGTGCAGGGCAGCCGGTTGGAAACGGTAATTCCGGTCGATGATGAATCTGATCTCTATTATTTCCAGTGGGTGCAGGAAAATATTGAAAAAGTGAATGCTGCCACGGACGGCAAAGTGGGGTATATCCACGTGCCGGATATGGGCCGCCGAGGGTTGAATGAATTTGTAAAATATTATTATCCGCAGTTGCAGAAGAAAGGACTGATCATTGATGTGCGCGGCAACGGCGGGGGGAACGTCTCGCCCATGCTGATTGAACGGCTGCGCCGGGAAGTTTCCATGATTGAGATTGCCCGCAACGGCGCACCCACTACCGAGCCGTTTGCCATGGTCTGGGGCCCTAAAGTGGCGCTGGTGGATGAATTTTCCGCTTCCGACGGAGACCTGTTCGCCTATCAGTTTAAGAAGCTGGGACTCGGCACACTGATCGGTAAAACCAGTTGGGGCGGCGTGGTCGGAATCCGCGGATCGCTGCCGCTGCTGGATGGCGGCGACCTGCGCAAACCGGAATTTTCCCGCTACGGGCTGGAAGGAAAAAAGTGGGTTATTGAAGGGGTTGGCGTGGAACCGGATATCGTGGTGGACAACGATCCTGCCAAAGAATACCAGGGAATTGATCAGCAGTTGAATAAAGCAATCGAAGTTATCATGGAACAGTTGAAAACAGAAGAGAAAACAATTCCGCCGGTACCGGAATATCCGGTTCGAAAATAGTTTTTTGTTCAAATTGAAAATCGATCAGCCTGAAAAGTCCTGCTGCATTTGCAGGACTTTTTTTAATTTCCGGTTTTTCCGGCAGAGTCTGCCCGG
>JBAPTX010000222.1:0-4105 GCA_049282375.1 Calditrichia bacterium | reverse complement strand
GCGCGAGGTACAGTGGTTTCCCGAAAACGGATTTGTAACCGTAAAGGGGGATGCCGGACTGGGGGCACGCCTGCATTCTATGGGATATGACATTTTGAAAAGCGGAATCGCTGTTTCTCACACATCCCCGCTGCCGACCCGCCAGTTGCCGGACCAGTTTGGCTGGCCCAAAACAATGGCGGGGTGGCCCGGTGTGTACGGTCCCGCGACTACCATTGCCGATATGAACAACAACGGCAAGCTGGAAGTGGTTTTAAACAATATTGAAGGGTATGTGTACGGCTGGCGTTACAACGGCACTTTTGTGCCGGGTTATCCGCATAATCCCTACCAGCGCTTTGTCGGTGTGGATCCCCAAACCGGGGACAGCGTGTTTGCCACTTGGGCCAGCACCGGCTCCATAGAAACCGGGGGAATGGGCGATATTGACGGCGACGGAATGAAAGAATTTATTTTCGGCAAAGATGTCGGCTACATGTTTGCCTATCCCTACGGCCCCGGAATGCTGTCCAATTTTCCCATGGATCTGGGGCTGGCCTATTTTTCCAGCGATCCCGCCATTTACGATTTAGACAACGATGGCAAAGATGAAGTGGTTATCGCCACTTATTTCTGGCCTTCCGGATCGGCAACATACGATCCGGCAATGATCCATATTTTCAATGAAGATGGAACCGAGCTGCCCGGCTGGCCGCAGCAGATCGAGATCAATTCCGAGTCCGGCCCGGTGATCGGTGATATTGACGGCGATTTCGAACCGGAAATTGTGATCGGTTCCGGCAGGAATTTAAACGCCGGAATCCCCGGCCGCCTTTACGCCTGGAACCTGGACGGCAGCCCCTGCAGCGGATTTCCCATTGAAGCGGGTTATGATGTGAACAGCACTGCCAGCCTGGTGGATATCGATTTAAACGGGTTTTCCGATATTCTGATCAGGATGAAAATGCAGTCCACTGAAGTGAATGGTGTCTATGCCTTTAACGGGCAGGGACAGCTTATTACGGGGTTTCCCGCGGTAATTCCCAAGGGCGGAACTGTGGGGGCGCCCGCTGTTGCCGATATGGACGGCGACGGCCTGCCGGAAATTGCCATCGGAACCGTATTTGCCATTGATTCGGGAATGGTCTATGTTTTCAATTTTGACGGCTCACTGAAAAGCGGCTTTCCGCAACTGGTAAACCGCACCTGGGTGGAAGGCTCGGTAGCGCTGGAAGATGTTAGCGGCGACGGGCTGCCCGATGTGGTCGCCACCACCAATGGCACAACCACCAAACCGGGCATGGTCTGGGCTTTCGATTACCAGGGGAATGTGGTCAGCGGGCTGCCTATTACCACGCCTTCCGTCATCGGCTCCAGTTTGGAAAGTTCGCCTTCGGTAGTGGATGTGGACGGTGACGGAGATACCGAAATTTTCACCGCAAACTGGGACAACACCGTTTTCGCCTGGGATACGCCGGGGCTGGCAAATAATGATAACAACTGGCCTATGTTCAAATTCAATGCGGGACGCACCGGAAACAACCAGCATAAAATTGTGGGGATTAATACGCCGCCGCCGAACGCGCCCGCGGAATTCAGTCTGTTGCAGAATTACCCCAATCCCTTTAACCCGGAAACAACCATTGAATTCCGGCTGGGGACGGCTGAGAAGGTTACCCTGACCGTTTTTAATCTGGTCGGGCAGGAAGTGGCAAAAGTGGCGGATAACCAACTGTTTACTGCCGGCAGCCATAAAGTGCGGTTCGACGGCAGCACGCTTCCCTCCGGTATTTATTTCTACCGCTTAACTGCAGGGGAAGGCACCCGCACTGCCAAGATGATCTTGATGAAGTAAGAGCGTTTCTGATTTAATTTACTAGTGAACGCATATTAAAAAAGACTCCCTGCTGCAGCTTACGGCAGGGAGTTTTTTTTGTGTGAAAAAAAATGGATTTTATTTTTCGGTATAAACAAATAATTTTTACAGAGGCTCTCAGATTCCATTTCTGAGCGAAGAGGCGCTTTGTCTGGTTCCTTCGGGCAGTGGAAGATAGTTACGAAGAGTATTAATCTGCATGAATAGCAAAATGAATCAGCGCTTTTTCTTCATTTGCTTTTTATAATTCTTCATTATTTTCCCAAACTTCTTTTCTCTCTTTCTTCGCTCCGCCACGGTCGAATGGAAATAGCTTTTTTCTTTCTCCATTTTCCGGTAATTTTCGTAAGCCGCTCTGTCCAGTTCCCCTTCTTCCACCGCCAGAATGACCTTGCAGCCGGCCTCGTGCTGGTGTGTGCAGTCTTTGAACCGGCATTTCTCTGAAAGGGTGGCAATTTGATCAAAGGTGGTTTCCAGACCGCCTCCGGAATCTGCAACGCCCACTTCTCTCATTCCGGGGTTGTCAATCAGGATGCTGCCGTTTTCCAGAACTGTCAATTCCCGGTGGCTGGTTACATGCCGGCCCTTATTCGTGCTCCGGCTGATGGTCCCGGTTTTCATCCGGTTCTGGCCGGAAAGGTTGTTTAGTAAAGTGGATTTTCCCACTCCCGAAGAACCCAGCAGGCAATAGGTTTTGCCTTTTTCGAAGACCTGCTCCAATGAGTCGTATCCGCTGCGGGACTGGTTACTGATGGCAATCACCGGAATATTCTTAACCCGCTGCCGGATGCTGTCTGACATTTCAGCGATCCGCTGTTCGCCAATCAGATCGGTTTTTGTAAGTAAAATGATGGGATTGACTTTCGAGGCATAACAGATGGTCAGATATCTCTCCAGCCGGTTGAGGTTAAAATCACGGTCAACTGCCTGCACGACAAAAGCATAATCAATGTTTGCTGCAATGACCTGCATTTCACCGAACCGCCCCACCGCCTGTCTTTTAATGAGCGAGAATCTCGGAAATATTTTATGGATAATGGAAAAATCAGGATCATAAACGGCAACGGCAACCCAGTCACCTACAGCCGGAAAATCTTCCCGGCTTTGTGCACTGTAGCGCATATTACCCGTAATCTCGGCGTCAAATTCACCTGTTTCTGTGCAGACCGTATAGCGTTCTTTATGTTCTGCAACGACTCTTCCCGCTTCAAAATTACCGGGATTCTGCTCCAGGATGAACTCTGCAATACTATTGGTAAGGCCAAGGTCTTCTAATTTCATTTTTTTGTCTTCAATAATTTTTTAGTAACTGATTTTTACTGTTCGCCCTGCAGCCGCCGCCGCATTTCTTCCTGTTCTTCCTTTTCCTGCTGTTCTTTTTCCTTCGCTGCTGTCTGCAGTTCCTGGGTTAATGCACCTTCGGCCGTTTTCAGCAGGGACAGACTTTTTAAGGGATTTTTTTCGTAATAAGTGCGGTAGAATTCCCGGTACTCCTGCAGGGTAATGTTATTCTCCTGCAGGATTTCGGCAAATTTTCTAAGCTTAGTACTGTCCGCACCGCCGCTTGACTGTAATTTGGCAACGTCGGTTAACACTCTCTCCCATTTATCCAAATGGGGCTTGGCTGTCTTTTCTCCGCAGGCGAAGAAAAAGATCAGGATTAAAATCGGGAGGGATTGTTTCAGGCGCATTGGACTTTCTTTTCAAATATAACCATCCTAATGTAGAATGCGTTGACAGGCCTGACAACCGGAAATTTTATCATATTTGCTGCTGTAAAAATTGAGGAAAAATTCAGTTCCGCAGGCTGGTGCCGGAACAACCGCTTAATATAGGCGGTTTGTTAGGATGCTTAATGCCAGTAAAAAATAAAAACCGGTTACAGAACTTTTAAAGGTACAGAAATTGTTTGAGTTACCGACCCGCCGGGTTTAATTTCCTGAGAGTTAAAAAGAGGTGAACTGTTAAATGATCTGGAATAAAATTTTGAAGCAAAAATTTTCTTTTTTTATAATTACCCTGTTATTTCTGGTTTCCCACGGCTTTTCCCAATCCTTTGGTAAAAATAAAATTCAGTATCAGGATTTTGAATGGTATTACATCCAGAGCCAGCATTTTGATGTGTATTACTATGAAGGCGGAGAGGATATTGCGGAATTTACCGCTGAAGTGGCGGAAGATGCCTACCAGCAGTTAAAACGGGATTTCTCCTACGAAATCCGGGAACGTATTGTGATTATTGTTTACAAA
>JBAPTX010000221.1:0-1865 GCA_049282375.1 Calditrichia bacterium | reverse complement strand
GCACGGTCCCGGTCTATACTGATCTGCAGTTCCGGTTTATTGAATTTCAGGTTCACATCCACAAAGCTGAAGGCAGGATTCTGGTTTGCCTGCGCCAGGAATTCCGGCAGCACTTCTTTCAGCTTATCGAAATTGGGCGCCTGAATAACATACTGCACGGGCAGCCCGCCTCTGCTGGAACCGATTGACTGTTCCTGAGAAACAAAAACCCGCGCCTGGGTTAACTCCTTCATTCTGCCGGACAGCATATCGGCGATTTCCTGCTGCGACCTTTCCCGCTCATCCGGGTCCACCAGAATAACCCGCATAAATCCCGTATTTACCGAACTGGAAGCGCCGAATCCGGGGGAAGTTACCGAAATGATAGACTCGGTTTCGGGGACATTTTCCTGAACAAAGCGGATAAGTCTGTCCATGAACTGATCCATATATTCATAAGTGGCGCCCTCCGGTGCTGTAGCGAAAACCTGCAGCCCGCTTCGGTCCTCCAGCGGTGCCAGCTCCTGCGGCAAAGAGGTGCCCAGGAGATAAATAAACAAAATGGAAAACCCGATAATCACGAAAGCCAGCCAGCGCCGCTTCATAAATGATTCCAGTGTGGAGCGGTAAGCTTCGTTTAACCGTTGAAAATAGGGTTCAGTTTTTTCATAAAAACGGTTGTGGCGCTCGCGGTGCTTCAGCAGCCGGCTGCCCAGCATCGGTGTTAAACTCAGGGCAACAAAAGAGGAGATAATGACGGAACCGGCCAGCACAATGCCAAATTCCCGGAACAGGCGCCCGGTAAGGCCCTGCAGGAAAATTACCGGGAGGAACACGGCGGCAAGCGCTACTGTTGTGGACAGAATTGCAAAATAGACTTCTTTGGAACCCAGCCAGGCAGCCCGCATGGGCGGGATTTTCTTTTCAATTTTGGCATAAATATTTTCCAGCATTACAATGGCATCGTCCACCACCAGCCCGATTGCCAGCACAATCGCCAGCAGCGTCAGCACGTTTATGGAAAAATCGGCAATGTACATGATAAAAAAAGCACCGATCAGGGCAATGGGTCCTGTAATTACCGGAATCAGCGTCGTGCGCCAGTCCCGCAGAAAAAGAAAGATGATCAGCACCACCAGGATAAAGGCCATCAGCACCGTCTGAACCACTTCTGAGATGGATTTTCGGATATAATCAGTAGAGTCGAATCCGATACCCAGCTCAATATCTTCCGGCAGATCTTTCTTTATTTGCTCAATGCGCTGTTTAAACTGATCCACAATGGAAATATAATTGGCGCCGGGCTGCGGAATTAAAACCAGCCCCACCATGGGAATCCCATCCCGCTTCAGTACTGTGCGGTAGTTTTCCGGCCCCAGCTCGGCAAAGCCTACATCTTTAAATCGTACTACTTTGCCATCAATCTCTTTTACAATAAAATTATTAAATTCCTCTACTCCGCTCAGGCGGCTCATGGTCCGCACGGTCAGTTCAGTGTTTTCCCCTTCCACCCTTCCGGATGGCAGCTCCACATTTTCCCGGTTCAGCGCATTCTGAACGTCCAGCGGGGTCAACTGGTAAGCTGCCAGTTTAGCGGGATCCATCCACAGACGCATCGAATAGGTTTTTGATCCCCAAATCTGAACTTCGCTGACACCGGGAACCGTCCGCAGACGCTCTTCAAAAACGGTTTCGGCGATATTGGTTAATTCCAGCAGGCTGCGTTTACTGCTTTTAATGTTCAGAAATACAATGGGGACGGCATCGGCATCCGCTTTGAGCACGATGGGGTTATCCGCATCCGGCGGCAGCATGCGCATTGCGCGGGAGACGCGGTCCCGCACGTCGTTGGCCGCATCTTCGAGATCCACATCAAGGTTGAATTC
>JBAPTX010000220.1:0-4665 GCA_049282375.1 Calditrichia bacterium | reverse complement strand
TCATCATACTGATCAAGAAACTGACGTACCCAGGCAAGCTTTTCATTGATGTCTTCATTATTGTCCCCGGATTTTGCCTCCTTGTAGCGCCAGTGGGCTGCAATTCCAAATTCGGCAACATGATGCATCTGTCGGGTGCGGATCTGCACTTCCATCATTCGGCCGCCGTGATCCACAACCGTGGTATGCAGTGACTGATAGCCATTGTTTTTGGGTATAGCGATGTAGTCTTTAAACCGTTCGTAAACAGGGATGAATAAGTTGTGAATAATGCCCAAAACGTAATAACATTCCGCTTTATCGTTTACAATTATGCGGATGGCAAATAAATCATATATTTCTTCCAGGGGTTTACTGCGGATCTGCATTTTATTGTAGATGCTGTATAAATGTTTTGGACGCCCCCTGACTTCATTTTCAATATTATGCTTACTCAATTCCTTTATAATGGGATCAATCACCTGCTCCAGGTAAGCTTCGCGCTCTTCCTTTTTCTCATTAAGCCGGCGGGCCAGGTCGATATAGGTTTTATTATCGATGAATTTGAAAGAAAGATCTTCCAGTTCACTTTTTAATTTTGCCATTCCGAAACGATGTGCCAGGGGTGCGTAAACATCGCGGGTTTCCATGGCAATGCGCAGCCGCTGTTTTGCCGTCATATGCTGCAAAGTGCGCATGTTATGTAACCGGTCCGCAAATTTGATGATGATGACCCGTATATCCCGCGCCATAGAGAGCATCATGTTGCGGAATGTTTCCGCCTGCCGCTGTTCAACACTGATAGATTTGCGGCCGCTGATTTCACTGATCTTAGTCACACCATTTACCAGTAACGCTACATCCTTTCCAAAATACTCTTTTATTTCATCCAGGGTGTAATCGGTATCTTCCACAACATCATGCAGTAAACCCGCAATAATTGTAGTGGCATCCATCCGGAATGAGGTTAGAATCCGGGCAACATTCAACAGATGTTCAAAATAAGGCTCACCGGAATACCGGTATTGATCCCGGTGTGCCCAGAGTGAGAAATGAAATGCCTGCGTTAACTGCTCGCGGCTGCCGCCGGGCATATAGGTATAAAATTCCTGCAGCAACTCTTCAAAGGGTTGCCGGTAAACATTCAATAATTTTTTAAACTGGGAATCTGTCTGATCTATTTTTATCATTCACTATCCAATCAAAATTTGGTACAGCGCTTACTTCCAGCATCATCCAGCCTGCAGCTATGGATTGTCCCTTTCATGGGTAAGCATTCAAGAGCGGCACGTTAGTTCTGGAAAGGTTCTAATATTCCCCGTTCATGCAATATGCGCAGAAGCCTCGTTCTATAAATTAAATCAAATACATCGCCTTTTCCGGGGAAAAGAGAAGTCGCATACTGCCTCGCCCTTTTAATATACTGCAAACCTTCCGCAGCAGTTAACCCTTCCGACTGATATAAAATCTGCATTGTTAAATGCACCATTATCTGCAGATGTCGAATTTTTTTATTTTCTTCCAATATCTGTTTTCTGTCCATAGTCTTCAAAAAAGGTTGAATTTAAAAGCTAAAGAAACAAACCTGTTTTATCAAGTTATATTGCAGATCATTTCACCTCAAGCCAGGCAGATATTTATAAGTACTCAAGGCATATTCTTTAAAACCAATAATCACCGTTGAAAGTTCTTGATTGAATAAATTTTCCCGCAATTAAAGTTGTATGAGGCAGTGCAAACGTATATATTCAGCCATTATGAGATATAAAAATTGAAAGGAGCGCCTGTGAAACGATTTGGGATTATAATGTTGGCCCTTTTTCTGCTAATAAGCTGCGGGGATAAGGAGGTTGGGGAGGAAAAGGAACAGGGGACCGTCCCGGAAACTGAGAAGCCCCGGGTTCAGCAATCTGGGACAGAGAGTGAAGTGAATACAGAAAAACCTGAAGATCTTGATGAGAGCGAGTATACCACAACCCGTTCCGGTTTAAAATACGCTGTTATTAAAGAGGGGGAAGGAGAAGAAGCGACCACCGGTAAAAAAGTTTTTGTGCATTACACCGGTTGGCTTACTGACGGAAAACGTTTCGACAGTTCGGTGATGCGCAATCAGCCTTTCAGCTTTGTGCTCGGCAACCGCCGTGTAATTCCCGGATGGGAAGAGGGTGTGAACGGCATGAAGGAAGGGGAAATCCGTCAGTTGATAATTCCGCCGGGACTTGCCTATGGTGAAAACGGCGCCGGGGAAGTTATCCCGCCAAATTCCACCTTGATTTTTGAAGTTAAATTACTGGATGTGCAGTAATAATTCTTTCATCCCGTTTTAAGCCCGGCGCCAGATATTGTGTAGCCGGGCTTTTTTTATTTTTGAACCGCTTTTGCTGCCGCCGCCTGCCGCTCGATCCGCTTCATCAGCCGGTTACGGCGATGCAGCAGTTCCTGCCGTTTCTCCCGCAGAGGCGAAGGATGATCCATCTGGTCCAGCATTTCAATAAAATTCAGGCTCTGTTCCACCAGTTCCAGCGCCGCCGGATAATCCTTCTCTTTGTGTTCATAATACTTTGCCAGTTCTTCCACTGCCTGCGGATGATCATTTTTTTGCTGCAATAATTGTTTCACCTGCTCAGTGGCTTCAGCAAAACGCTCCAGTTTTTTTAATGCCATGGACAGCAGAAATAAAAAATCGCCGTTCCGGGAGAGTGCGGCATGTTTACTTCCTGCCGCCTGCAGTAAATCCACCGCTTCCTGATAAAACCGGCAGTTATAGTACCAGGAGGCCAGCGAATAAATGTCCTGCGGATGGCTGAGGTGATTCACCGGGTCTTCGGTTATTCGACCGATCTGCATAGTCAGCAGCGCAAGATTAACAATGTCATAGAAATTATGCTCCAGAATATCCCGCAGCAGCAAAGCATCCCGTTTGCGTATATACTCAAAATAAATCTGGGGGATAAGCTCCCCGGCCACATCCCCGACACGCTCCTGCCCCAGTATGGCTTTTTCCAGACTTTGCAGGTCGCAGGCAGTTAAACGGCGGCGCCAGAGCCGCCGGGCGGGGTGCAGTAAATCCAGATGATATTTTTCATCTAAACAGGAATCCATACGGTTCAGAATAAAGCGGTTGCGCAGCAGCGGAATATCATAGCTTTTGCCATTGAAACTGACCACATTCCGGCATCCCAACAAAACATTTTCCAGTTTTTGCAGCAGCAGCCATTCATGTTGATAGTCCGGCAGCAGGTACTGGCGGACGACAATATGATCCAGTTCAATGTGCCCGATCCCGATCAGAAAAGCAACTGTCCCGGCGCCGCCGGCCAGCCCGGTTGTTTCGGTATCAATAAAAATTGTTTCCCGTAAATGAAAGGGATCAGCGGGTAAATCACCCGATATCCGGCTGATATGCTCCAGGATAAAACCATTTTCCTGCACCCCGCGAAATGCGGTATTTTTATAAACAGGATAATAATTTTCTTTCACTGCAATAAAAGAGCTGCCGCCGGAATGAATTTCCGCATCCAGCTCCTGACGGAAACTTTCTTTCCAGCCGCTTTCAGCAGTGTTGTTTTCATCTTCCACCGGCTGATAAACCGTTTTATCCAGCCGGGATAATTTATCACGAATATTCATTTGGGTTATTCGATTTCCGGCTTTTTAATTTGTTCATTTAAATGATGCAGCAGGCGAATCGCCAAATTCTTGCCATTTTCCCCCACTTCCAGCAATGGCCCCACGCAGCCTGGGCAGCCGGATTTACAGCCGCATTTTTCCACCAGGCTCAACGCTGCTTCAATAATGGGAAAAGGATAGTTCATCACTTTCCAGCTTAATCCCACCCCGCCAGGAAAATTATCATAAATATAAATGGTGGGCTTCTGTGAAAACGGCGCACGCATCATCGGCACTGTCCGGATATCCGAGGGATCGCACATTACATAAACCGGAATGATATTGCGCAGCACATTGGCCGCCGCCTGAAGCGCGCCGGAAAGCTGCGCCTGCGGAATATCCATTTCTTCAATCGCTGCGGGCGGGTATTCAATCCACATTGCATTTGTGGCCATCTCCAGTTCGGGCAGATGCACTTCCCCCGCTCCCACATTTTCGTGGGTAAAAAACTTGATCTTTTTATAACCGGTGGTCACCGTGCTGACGTTAACTTCCCCATAGGCCAGTTTCACCTCCGCAAACGGTTTTTCCTCATCAACTGCCAGCACTTTGATATTGGTTTTTGTAATGGCATCGGTAAAATAATCCACCCCTACTTCCCGCACGTAGGCCTTTTTGCGCTGCCAGTCCAGCTTATCCACATGATACTGAATCGTGCCGTGCAGGTAAATCGCTTCCTGGTGGACCAGCATCTGAGCGCTGAAAAGATCGGTTTCGCCAATAACGCGATCGCCTTTGCTGGTATCGATAATTACCACATTATCGGGAGAAGCGCTGCGCAGGCTGACTCCCTCAGCCGGGTAAATCTCGCTCATCCAGTAATATTTTTCATCCGCCCGCCTTAAAATATTTTTATCCGCCAGATACTCCAGGATTTCCCGGGTGCCCTGTGTGCTGAATTTTTCATCCGCCCGGAAGGGTATTTCAAAAGCCGCGCATTTAATATGGCTCATCAGGATCAGCAGATTGTCGGGATCGATAATGGCGTTTTCCGGCGACTTTGTAAAAAAATATTCG
>JBAPTX010000219.1:0-12868 GCA_049282375.1 Calditrichia bacterium | reverse complement strand
TTAAAATTTTCATATTTGGGTGATTTATTTTAATGGTTTTTCAAAAAGGCTTTTAACTAACTTCAATCCGTTCCAGATTTTCATGCAGCCGGGCATAAATAAGGGTCAGGTATTCCCGCAGATGCCGGGTAATCAGAAAATTTTCCAGCACAAATTCGCGGGCCTTCTGCCCCATCTCCTGCAGCTTGTCCCTGTTTTGCAGCAAATACCGGATCCGCAGGGCAGCGCCTTCCGGTGTATTTACCAGAAACCCGGTATGATGATTGATGACCTGCATGCGGATGCCCCCGGTATCACCGCCGATCACCGGTTTCTGCTTCCACAGCGCTTCCGTAACCGTCAGCCCGAATCCTTCCCGCAGAGACTTCTGCAAAATAATGTCGGATGCGCTCTGCAGGGCGTTTATTGTGCGGTGAGCGGTACCCGGAAGCAGCAACACGTGAATATCCGGATCATTGGCTGCGGCAGCCCGGACCTCATTTAAAACCGCTTCCCCTTCGGGATCGTCGCTCGCGCCCCCGCCCGCAAGAACCAGCTGCAGGTCCGGGTGAAAGGTACGGGCCAGCTGATAGGCTTCAATTACGCCGAGCGGATCTTTAAACCGATCGAAGCGGGAAACCTGCAGCAGCAGCGGACAATCGGGATTAATATCAAAACGGTCGTACACTTCTTTTATTTCTTCCCAGTCCAGATGGATATTTTTTTCATGCAGTGGATCGATGCTGGGTGCAATCAGGTAAACCGGATGGGGCAACTGCTGTGCAAAAGTTGAGAGTGAAAAAATACTGGCGTCATAACCGGAAATAAACTGCTTCAGGTATTTCCAGACGGGACGGAAGGGATGGCTCACATCAATATGGCAGCGCCATACCCATTTCCCTTTCCGGTCAGGAAAATGATTAATCAGAGCGGCCGGCTGGGGATCGTGAATAATAACAATATCCGCATCCTGCAATTTATCGTGCAGGATTTCCGCCGCCCGGGCATTTGTTTCTTCGTACACCTTCAGCAGGTTATCGTGTACACTGATGCGGTTTCCCTGCATGGCATTGTGAAATCCTTTGGTACACTGGTAAAATGCAGCTTCTCCTTCAATTACTTCCCAATGGGCTTCCAGGTCCAGGTCCTCCATCAGGGGAACCATCTTGTGTAAAATTTCGGCAACGCCCCCGCCTGATTTGGTTGAATTAACATGCACAACTTTAAGGCCCTTTAAAGGGCGGGCAAGCTGCCGCAGGTGCTCTACCACATCAGAACCCACAATATTAATGTAATTGTCCAACACCTTTTCCGCCATTAATCCTTCCCTCTGAATTCATCCTTAAATAAGACCGTCAGCTCTCTGCGTAACTGGGTAAGCGTTCCAAAATAGGGATCGATTTTACTGATTTCTTCCCGCAAATCATTAAACTCCCCGCCAAAAGAAAGCAGCCAGTTCCTGAAATCATCCACGGCATTGTCGTTGCGGCGCCGGGCATCAATAAAATGAAAAAAAATGGTGCCGCGGGACATTTGGGGCAGCAGGCGGCTGAGTTCCGCCGGCGATTTTATCACCTGACGGGTTCTGAAAATAACAATTTGAGAGCGTATAAACTCAAACTGCCTGTCCCGGGAGGACCAGGGCGGCACCTGAAGTTCATCCAGCCGCTCTTCGATAATGTCAATCAGCTCCAGCCGCAGATCGTTCAAATCTTTGTATTCCACCGGATCCAGAACAGAAAGGCGCTCCGCCAGTATTTTATCGTGCAGCTCATGGGCGGCCCACACTGCAAAGTCGTTGTGAAATTCCGGATCATCAAAGCGGGGGCGCAGTAGTCCGCCCCAGAAATGGTAATAAATACTCTCCACACTGACGTTGGCCATGTGTTCTTTCAACTCCCGCAGATTCTGCGCCCGCTTGCCGGTGGCAATGGCAATCAGTGCACAGTCTTTTATCTCAAAAGAAGGCGTTTCATTCATCTGACGAGGGGCTGAAGAAGCAGATTCGATGATATTTCTCCCTAAATTTAATTTATTTTTCTAACGCTGGATATGCAGAACGCCGGAAGTGGCCAGCGGAAGGGGAATGTTTTCCAGCAGGGGAATGGCAGTTGAAGTCAGGTTAAGATTGGCACTGAAAGCATAAACAACATCTTCATTCCCGGATAGTAACTGATAAACCGTTTGGCCGATCCCCATAAAATCCAGTTTAATGGGAATGGTAATCTGACTGGTGCTTTTATCGGCAATGGTCAGGGTTTCCTGCTTAATACCGCTGGCCCATTCTTTCTCATTTACTTCAAACTGATATTTTAAATTGTTCAGCAGAAGGTCGAATCCATTGGGATTTTCCACCTCAATATTCAGGTTAAGGCTGGCACTGGTAAAGGAAAGATCCTTCAGATTCAATCCGCGGACATTTAATTTGGGAGTTTTAATCATCGGCAGATAGCCGGAAGTCTCCACAGGAATTTCAGTCAGCCCCACTACAGGCAAATCAAACTTAAGGCTGCTTTGAATCTGATATTTGGAACTGTCCTGGTTTTGAAGTGAATGATAGGTATTATAAAGCTGCTGGAAAGAAAATGACAGCGGGATGGTCACAATACTCTCTGCCCCGGCTTCTATTCGCTGTTCGGTATCCTGCTCACCCCGCAGAAAAGATTGGTCATTAATCTGCATATTATAATTGTAGCCGGCCAGTTCTGCCGCTATTTGATTGGGATTATTCACTCTGACATCCACCGCCAGCGAAAGGCTCTGGAAATCCATATCCGTCAGGCGAATTTGCTCAATCGCCAGTTCAGGGCGCTGAATCCTCGCCAGCTCTTTTACAGTTGAACAACTGTTAAATATCTGCAGAAAGAAAAATAAAGGTAGGGTAAATAATAAAATGCGGGAAATTCTATTATATGAATGCATGGGCCTCCTCCAATAATTCAACTGTAATAAAAACTGCAACTAACAGGATAACAGCGATTTTCTATTGTGGCAAACGATTTAACAGGAATTTGGTTCTATTTTGTGATTATTTCCGGATATTGAGATTTAAGCAAACCGGAAAGTCGGTGATTATATTAAAAATTTATATGATAAACCCGCCTTCCCTTGTACATTTCTTCCCCTGTTGAACCCGGGCTAAAAGAAAGGAACTAAAATGAAACACCGGTTTGTTTTACTTGCCGTTTTACTGGTATCCGGCACTATATGGGCTGCTGAAACCAAGATTCCCTTCGACACCTATTTTAGTGATCATACCATGCGTATCGACTATTATCATATCGGCGATGCAGACTCGGAATGGATAACCCTTGATCAGATTTACAAGCAGGGCCAATGGGCCGGCAGCACACGTAATCTTGTCGATGAATTCAACAACGGCCGCTATTATGTGAAGGTTTACGATGCCACAGGAAATAAACTGATCTATTCCCGGGGATTCGACAGCTATTTCGGGGAGTATCAGACTTCCGGCCCTGCCGGCGAAGGAATTAAGAGAACCTACCATGAATCAGCGCTCATCCCATATCCAAAAAATCCGGTTCGCTTTACCATAGAATCCCGCAACCGGGAAAAGCAGCTTCAAACCATTTTTTCCCAAATCATTAATCCGGACAGCAGCAGCATCATCCGGCAGGAGCCCGGCGGGGATGTGCAAGTATATGAGGTCTTAAAAAACGGCGATCCCCACCGGAAGGTTGATGTGGCATTTATCGCGGAAGGTTATACTGCCGGCGAAAAGGAAAAGGCCAAACAGGACTTTCGCGTTTTCAGTGATATTCTGTTCAGTATAGAACCCTATAAATCCCGGCAAGACCAGTTTAATATTTATGGTGTTTTTAAAGCCTCGGTGGAAAGCGGTGTTGATGAACCTACCCACGGCAGTTACAGAAACACTGTTGTGGATGCCACCTTTAATTCCATGGGCTCGGAACGGTATCTGCTGACGGAAAACAACCGCGCCCTGCGCGATCTTGCCGCCCATGCACCTTACGATGCTTTAGTAATTATGGTAAATCACGACCGTTACGGCGGTGGCGGAATCTACAATTTCTTCTGTACCTTTACAACAGACAACCAGTGGCGGGAGTATCTGCTGCTGCATGAGTTCGGCCATTCTTTTACCGGGCTGGCGGACGAATATTACACCTCATCCACGGCTTACAATGAATTTTACCCAACCGGAATTGAACCCACCGAACCCAATATCACCGCTTTGCAGAATCCCCCCGGGGTGAAATGGGATTCGCTGCTCAGTTCCGGCATTGAAATTCCCACCCCATGGGCCAAAACTTCTTTTGACACAATGGATGAACGGTATCAAAACGTACGGCAGAAATTAAATGAAGAGATTGCCCGACTGGAACGGGAAAATGCACCGCAGGAACAGATCTCCATGCTGAAAGAGGAGTCGGAAGACCTTTCCCGCAAGCATGCCCGGATTATGGACAAATTCCTGGAAGCCAGCCCTTACTTCGGGAAAGTGGGCGCCTTTGAGGGCGCCGGTTATTCTTCCAAAGGACTCTATCGTCCCATGCTGGACTGCCTGATGTTTTCCAAAGGATCAAAACCATTCTGCGATGTCTGCCGCGCCGCAGTAGAAAAAATGATTCAGTATTACACGGAATAAGAGCTTTTTACCCGGAACAGGCATAAAGACGCAGAAATCGCGATTGGAAAGCTGCAAGCGCAGATCTTTGCATCTGCATCAAAGCACACCCAGATAAATATCAGGAAGAAAAAGGCTGAACCGAAAGGAGCGGAGAAAATGAAAAAAAATATAATTTGCGATATAGACGGCGTGCTGCTGCATCACAATCAGAGAATTGAAGGGGCGGAGCGTTTTATTACAAAACTTCTGGAGCAGGATTATAATTTTTTACTGCTCACCAACTATCCATCCCAAACACCGCAGGACCTGCAAAACCGGCTGGAATCCGCCGGAATGCACGTCACCCCGGATCATTTTTATACTTCTGCCATGGCCACAGCCGCTTTTCTGGAGCGGCAGGAAGGCCGTAAAGCCTACGTGATCGGCGAAGGCGCTTTAACCCATGTGCTCTATAAAATCGGATTTACTATCACTGATATTAATCCGGACTATGTCATTGTGGGCGAAACCCGGGCCTTTAACTGGGACATGATCTACACCGCAGCCCGCTTTATTAATGCCGGCGCGCGGTTTATTGCCACCAATCCCGATGTGGCCGGACCGAAGGGGCAGCCAGCCTGCGGAGCTTTGTGCGCTCCTATTGAACTGATCACCGGGAAAAAACCGTTTTTTGTGGGAAAGCCCAGCCCCTGGATTATGCGGGCCGCCCTGAACAGCATGGATGCCCATTCGGAAAATACAATTATTGTGGGCGATAATATGAGCACAGATATTCTCGCCGGAACTCAGGCCGGCATCGAAACAGTTCTGGTGCTGAGCGGCGTCAGCCAGCGGGAGGACCTGCACCAATATCCTTACCAGCCCAACCATATCTTTCCCGGCGCTGGTGAAATTGACATTCTTTAATTAACCCTGAAAAATAATCCGGCCCTTTATTTTCAGCAACTGCCCGCCGATAATGAGCTTCGTATTAGACGAGGTTTTTAGATGAACTATTTTTTGGCGCGCCAGCCGATTTTCGATACAAAAATGAAGGTGATCGGTTATAAACTTTATTCCCGCAGCGGCTTCGACCATCTTTATCATTTGGATGAAAACAGTGATCACTCCTCATCGCAGGTCATCACAAAGAGCTTTTTTCTGATTGGAATCAACAGTCTGACAGATGGTAAGCGGGCCTTTATCCATTTTACCCGAAATCTGCTCATCAACGACATGGTCAGCCTGATTCCACCTGAGTTAGTGGCCATTGAAATCAGACCCGATATTAAATTGGACGAAAAGGTTCTGGCCACCTGCCGCCGCCTTAAACAGGCCGGATATTTCCTGGTCCTGGATAATTTCCTGTTTCAGCCTAAATCCATTCCGCTGCTGGATTATGTAAAAATGGTAAAAATCGATTTCAACAAGACCACAGAAAGCCTGCAAAAGACAATTGTAAACCGGCTGAAACCATCGGGCATCGGCCTGATTATGAAAAATGTAGATTCCACTCAAGCTTACCGGCAAAGCAGTGAAATAGGGTTTGATTATTTTCAGGGAGATTTTTTCCGCAAGCCCTTCCTCGTAGCGGGCCGGGACCTGCCTGCCTATAAAATGAATTACCTGCAAATTCTGAAAGAAATTCAGCAGCCGGAAATAGACCTGAACCGTCTGGAAGCCATTATAAAAAGCGATTTATCCCTTTCTTACAAATTGCTGCGCCTGATCAATTCCGCCGCTTTCGGATTTCTTGCTGAAATAAAGTCCATCCGGCAGGCCCTGGTAATGCTGGGGAACCGCGAAATTAAAAAATGGATCACCCTGCTGGCGCTGAGCCATATGGGAGAAGAAAAATCTGAAGAACTGGTACACACCTCTCTGCTAAGAGCCCGGTTTGCAGAAAGCTTTGCATCCCTGTCCGGTAAAAAGGAACAGGGACCGGAGCTGTTTTTAATGGGGCTTTTTTCTCTGATTGACGCCCTGATGGATCAGCCGTTTTATGCTGTGCTGGAAGATTTGCCGCTGACAAAAGAGGTAAAAGGAGCACTGATGGGCGGGGACAGTCCGCTCCGTCAGCCTTACGAACTGCTCCTTGCCTTTGAACAAGGGGACTGGAACACCGTTTCGGCTGTCTGTGCGGAAACCGGAATCCCGGAAAAACAGTTACCGGATCACTACCTGAAGTCGCTGGAATGGGTTAAACAAATATATAGTGCCAATTAACAGCGCCGGGTAACTGGCTTCATCTGTATTTCACTCCTTATTTCAATAAAGCTTTGGGGATTCTGAGTGGGCTGCCCTCTGATCACCCTTATCTGATCAAAGCGGATAAAGAATGGTTTTTTTTCTCTTTGATTTTTTCCCTGATTTCTGTCAGCGAAAATTGTATCTTTCCCGGTAAAAAGCTCTGGTATGCAGATTATCCGGCCCACTCTGTTATTAAATGAAACAATCGTCCACAGAAATCTTTTGAAAATGGCCGGCAAAGCCGCCGGCTGCAATCTCCGCTTCCGTCCACATTTTAAAACTCATCAGTCAATTGAAATCGGCAAAATGTTCCGCAAAGCCGGTGTCAGTGCCATTACAGTTTCCAGCCTGAAAATGGCGGCGGCTTTTGCCGCGGACAACTGGCAGGATATCATTGTAGCCTTTCCGGTAAATATTCTTGAAATGGAAGAGATTAACCACCTGGCACAGCGGGTTAAACTGGGACTGCTGGTAGAAGCCGCAGATACCGTGGAATATTTGCAAATTCATTTAAAGCACCCGGTTCAAATTTGGATCAAAGTGGACTGCGGTTATCACCGCACAGGAGTTTCCTGGCGGGAGCAGGACCGGATAGTGGAACTGGCCGGCCAGATGATGAAATCTGAAAAGATGCATTTTCGCGGACTGCTGACCCATGCAGGGCAATCCTACCAATGCCGCTCCCGCAGCGAAGTAGTGGAAGTTCACAAACAAACGTTGCAAAGAATGATTTCTGTAAAAAAAAGAATGGCAGAGAAGGGATTCTTAAATGTGGAAGTCTCGGTGGGTGATACGCCCACCTGCAGCGTGGTTGAGGATTTTTCCGGAGTGCAGGAAATCAGGCCGGGCAATTTTATCTTCTATGACCTGACCCAGCGGCAAATCGGTTCCTGCAGTTCGGAAGATATTGCTGTGGCGCTGGCCTGCCCGGTTGCCGCCGTTCATCCGGAGCGCAATGAAGTGCTGATCTATGGCGGCGCGATTCATTTATCCAAAGAATTCCTGGTTTTGGAAAATGGCCAAAAAATTTATGGGGAAGTATGTTTATTGAGGGAGGACGGCTGGTCAGCGCCCCTGCCGGAGACCGTGCTGACATCTCTTTCCCAGGAGCATGGGATTATCCGCACCACACCGGAACAGCTAAAATATTTCCCTCCAGGCCGGCTGATTGCGGTTCTGCCGGTACACGCCTGTCTCTGCGCCAACCTGATGCGGGAATATACCACCTTGCAGGGACGGCTCATCAGAACCATTCACAGGTAAAACTCAGGCGGAATTTAAAAGGCGCTCTGTTTTCAGATTGCGGGCCAGTTGAAAAGCCTCCTTTTCCCCGTATTTTTCCACCGAGAAAAATTTGGTTTTCACCTTTCCGTTTTCTTTCCAGGCAACCCGGTATGCTTTGTACCAGCCGCCCGTTTTCCTTTTGCGCTTTATCTTCTGAATTCCCACGATACCAGTATTGTTGCTCTTGTGCTGGGTAACAATTACCGTATCCGGTACATGATCCACCGGCTCACCTGCAATTTTCCCCAACACCTTTTTCATTTGCTGTTTATAAAAACTCCTGGCTTTCATAAACGCTTTTGCCCGGTCTCCATGCTTTTTGTCGCTGAAAAATTTCGACTTTACTTTACCTTTATACCGGACTCTCACATACCAGCCGAAAGTAAATTTTTCGGGCTGTTCAATGCGGCTGATCCCTTTAGATGAAAATACAGTGGACATATCCCCCTCGAAACTTTAGTATGAATTTATAAAAAAAAGGTTTTACCACAGGTTTATACTGGATTAAAACAATAATGCATATTACCGCAATTCCCGTAAAAGGTTTCCCCGCACCCCATAAATTTTAAAATAAAAACATTCAGAATCTGAACATAAAAAAACAGAAAAAGTTCGAAACATCGCAGGCCGGGGCTCCAGAATTATACCAGCAAACAACTTCCGGTAAATTAAAACAATAAAATCAAGTTAGGCAATATTCAAAATAACTGTTTTTAACATGATTCCACCCAAATTACGGTCAGGTCAGGAACTGCATCCTGCACGGTAATCCGGCCATGGGAGCGATTTGTCAAAACCGGAACAAGCCTCCCCCTTGACGGGTATAGGAATTGTTTGTGAACTATTCTGTTTTCCAAAAAAATTATAGCTCAATTTGCACCCATGGCATCAAGCAAAAATGAAAAAGTAATCGTTATAACCGGAGCATCGGCCGGTTTAGGCAGCAGTCTGGCCTCTGAGGCTGCAGCAGACGGGTTCAAAGTAGCGCTTTTGGCACGAAACTTTGAAAAACTGGAAGCACTGCAAAATCAGATCTGCAACACCGGCGGAGAAGCGCTGGCGCTGAAAACAGATGTGACTTCTGATGCCGATGTATCGGATGCTTTTTCCCGCATTATAAAAACCTGGCACCGGGTTGATCTGCTGGTTAACAGCGCCGGTGTGGTAACACCGGTTAAACCGCTGACTGAGGCAGCACCGGAGCATTTAAAACAGGCGCTGCTGACCAATGTTTACGGAGTCTATCTCACCACCCGTGCAGCCCTGCAGCAGATGTACCGCCAGAAATCAGGAAGAATTGTAAACATCACCAGCGGTGCGGCAAACCATCCCTACATCGGCTGGGCGGCTTACGGCAGCCAGAAAGCGGCGGTGGATATGCTGACCCGGATTGCCGCCAAAGAGTCTTCGCGGCACCAGGTGCAGGTCCTGGCGATTTCCCCCGGGCCTTTCCAGAGCGGAATGCAGGAAATTTTACGCGGCAGCGGTGAAGAAGATTTTCCCGCCCGGCAGAAGTTTGTCGACCTTTACCGCAGCGGCAGCCTTCCCTCTTCCCAAATTGCAGCAGGCTTTATTCTGGCTATCGGCAGCAGCCGTTTGCCGGCGCTGAACGGCCGGATTATCGATCTCCGTGATAAGGATTTTCAACGGGAATGCCGGCAGCACGGGATAACCATTCCGGTGTATTTTCGCGAACATGCCCCATAAAAGGAGCGCAAATGATTCTGGAAACAATTTTTACCGAAGGACTGGCTCACTTTTCATACCTGATCGGAGACAGAAGCGCCGGGGTCTGCGCGGTAATCGATCCGCGGCGGGACTTCGATATTTATCTGCAGAAAGCAAAACAGCATCACCTGCGGATTACCCATGTTATTGAAACCCATATCCATGCCGACTTCGTCTCCGGCGGAAAAGAGCTGGCCGCGTACTGCGGAGCCGAATTCTGCGGCGGCGAACAGGGCAATTATGAATTTCCCCACCGCGCGCTGCAGGATGGTGAAATTATCCGCCTGGGGGAAGTCCGCTTAACAGTGTACCATACGCCCGGCCACACACCCGATCCAATCTGCCTGCTGGTCAGCGGCGGCAGCAGCGCGGAAGCCCCCTGGGGGCTGTTTACCGGCGATACACTGTTTGCCGGGGAAATCGGTCGCCCAGACCTGCTGGGAAAGGAAAATGAAGAAAAATTAGCCCGGCAACTTTTCCAGTCTCTTCATGAAAAAATATTCCAGTTGCCGGATTATATTGTTATTTATCCCGCCCACGGTAAGGGGTCACCCTGCGGCGCCGCAATCGGGGACCGCTCTACCAGCACCCTGGGATACGAAAAAGCAAACAACCCCCTGCTGCAGATTACCGATGCGGAACATTTCAGTAAAGAGGTACTGAAATCCCTTGAACCCGCACCGGCTTATTATCCGAAAATGAAGCAGGTCAATGCGCGGGGGCCGAAACCGCTGGGCAGACTGCCCTATCTGCAGCCGTTAAGCGCCGAAGAATTCAGGAAGGAAATGCAGCAGGAAAATACGGTTGTGGTGGATACCCGCGAAATAGAAGCATTCGCTGCGGCTCACATCAAAAACAGTCTCAGCATACCATTCCGCGAATCTTTCCCCATCTGGGCGGGACGAATACTGGAACCGGAGCAGCGGTTCCTGCTGGTTCTGCAGGATGATGCACTGGCGGAACAGGCAAGGCTGAACTTGCTCAGAGTGGGACTGGACGATACAATTGGCTATCTGCGTAAGGGAATCCGGAGCTGGATCGAGGCGGGAAATAAATTTGAATCCATCCATGTGCTGGATGTCCACCGGCTGAACCGGTGGATGAAAGAAGGCCGGCAGTTTCAACTGCTGGATGTGAGGGAAAAGGAAGAATTCAAATCAGGTCATCTGCCGGGGGCCCGCCACATTTTTGTGCCGGACTTACCCGGAGAATTGGAAAACCTTGACAAATCCCTCCCGGTGGTGCTTTACTGCGGCAGCGGATTCCGCTCCAGCATAGCGGCCAGCCTGCTGCTCAGCCGGGGATTTCAGGTAATTAATGTGCCGGGAAGCTACACCGCCTGGCAGGCTGCCGGAAAAGAAATCCGCCAGCCGGAGAGTAAAACTTAAATATAAACAGGAGACGTTATGACCAGAATGCCGGAAGTATATGACGATATCAATACGGTGAAGGAGAACCTGAAAACTGCGGATGAGACTATTATTTACGCCTCGCCGGAAGCGGCGCAATGGCTGGTAGATCATGAATATGAGGTCAAACTGCGCTGGGGACAGGCGGTAAAAATCAGCAAATGGGAAAATGAGATTGAGGTGGAACCGGTCCGCTGGGAACGGAATCCCGACACCAGCCAATGGTACTGGCGGCTGCTGGGAGAACCGTTCCGCCGGCAGTTGAAAGAAGGGGAACAATTATAAATAAAGGAATTGAATATGCCATACCTTGCAGAGGAAAATCGTTACGAAAAAATGCCCTACCGCCGGAGCGGGAAAAGCGGGCTGAAGCTGCCGGCTATTTCCCTGGGATTGTGGCACAACTTCGGGGGCAGCGATGTATTCGAGAACGGGCGCAAAATTGTGCAGCGCGCTTTTGACCTGGGAATCACTCATTTTGATCTGGCCAATAATTACGGTCCGCCCTACGGCTCTGCCGAAGAAAATTTCGGGCGCATCCTGAAAAAGGATCTGCGGCCTTACCGGGATGAGCTGGTCATATCCACTAAGGCCGGCTGGGATATGTGGCCGGGGCCTTACGGCGACTGGGGTTCTCGCAAATATCTGCTGGCCAGCCTGGACCAGAGCTTAAAGCGGCTGGGACTGGACTATGTGGACATCTTCTATCACCACCGCCCCGACCCGGATACGCCGCTGGAAGAAACCATGGGCGCATTGAACCAGGCGGTACGGCAGGGAAAAGCCTTGTATGCGGGCATCTCCGCCTACTACCCCGATGAGACCCGCCGGGCCGCCGCCATTATGCGCGAAATGGGAACACCGCTGCTGATCAACCAGCCGCGTTACAGCATGTTTAACCGCAATGTGGAAAAAGAATTGCTGCAAACCCTTGAGGAAGAAGGAATGGGCTGCATTGTCTTTTCGCCTCTGGCGCAAGGGCTGCTGACGGACAAGTATCTGGAAGGCATCCCGGAAGGATCGCGCGCCAGCCGGGAAGACAGCTTCCTCAGCAAAGAAGATATTACCCGCGAAAAACTGGAGAAAATCCGCCGGCTGAATCAGCTTGCCGGAAAGCGCGGGCAGAGTCTGGCGCAAATGGCCATTGCCTGGATATTCCGGCACCCGCAAATTACTTCCGTGCTGGTGGGCGCCAGCAAAATCAGCCAGATTGAAGAAAATGTGGCAGCGCTGCAGAATCTTCAGTTTACTGAACAGGAATTATCCCAGGTTGATGAAATTTTAGCAGACTAAGCTGTTCACTGAAATTTTGGACATCCTTTCCTTTTCCCCTTCCCGACTTCGAAGAAAGGGTCGTGCCGGTAATTTTTTTTCAATAGAATGGCAAATGGCCTCCACAAAAGACTTTGCATCACACTCTATTTGGAGAGGGGACATAAGGGCGAGGTCCAGTTGTGCAGAATTGCGTTCAATATTCCGGCGGCGTGTAAAAATTCAGAGTTTGCAAATCCTGATCGCCGCTGCAGCGGATCTCGTGCGTTTCGCCAGCTTCAATCAGCAGCAGCATTCCCGGCTGCAATGGATATTCCTTTCCCTCCACAATTGCCGCTCCGGTTCCGCTCCGGAC
>JBAPTX010000218.1:0-9047 GCA_049282375.1 Calditrichia bacterium | reverse complement strand
TACTTTTTAGGGCCGGCAGCCCTGCTGAAGTCCTATCGTTTCAATTTTGACAGCAGGGATGAAGGAATTGCAGAACGGATCGGAGTGCTGGATCAGGCGGACGGCGTGTGGCGTTGCCATACTATTTTTAACTGTGTGGAAGCCTGTCCCAAGGAAATTAACCTGACCTGGCATATTTCCCAGTTGAAGAAAAAACTGGTGAGCAGAGATACTTAAAATTCCAGTCAATAAAAAACCCCGGCCAGTGTCATGACCGGGGTTTTTGCTTTTCACTCAAATAGAGTCATTCATTTATCAAGATGGCAGTAGATAGCATATTTTCGCTGAAATCCTGCTTGTTGTTTTCTGCTTCATTCATATTTACCAGCAGCTTGCGGCCGCTGTCGGTTTTCTGAGTTCCCAGGACTGCGAGTGCGGATGCCACCATATCCGAATCATTGGAAAGGGTGATCACTTTATTGTATTTAGCGCTCTCCCGTATCTTTTTGGAAAATCCGTTCAAGTTGGAAGACACCCAATAAGCATTAATTTTCTTGATAATAATCTGCTTTTCCAGATTTGTGGTATTATCTACCGGTAGTACCAGCACTTTTATTTTTTTCCCATGCACCTTTATATTATCATTTTTTTCCAGCGCCTTTTTGATGGTTTCCATTTCTCTTTCGGATTCTGTGGATTGGGGGTTATAAAGAACGGCAATTACGCAATCATCCTTTATTTTTTCCTGGATGGTCTGGTTGTAATTCAATGCCTTTAAAATAAGCGGAACAGCCTCTTTTACCTCTTCCTCACTGTTCTGCGCCATGCCCGTTAGCGCAAGTGCAGTGATTAATATCAGGAAAAAAACCGTAAATTTATACATGAGAAACTCCCTTGTTGAGTAATGATTTGATATACTGAAAACTGCCCGGATTCCTTTGAATGCTGACCTTTATTCCTTGTTGTGAAGATTTTTAAAGAACGAGGTAATAATTCCATTAAATTTAGGCATTAAAATAGCCATTTATTTTGATAAGATGCAAATAATTTTAAGTGATGAATTAAAAATATTATTTCACATTAAGCGGCGGGTGCTTTTGCCTAACCCAATTGATTCCAGTTTACATATCGGGTTTAGCTGAAGGATGACAAACATTTTTTATTTGTTTTTTTTCAGATCACAACCTACTTTTCCGGGTGAATTGTGCAGAAAGCGGGTGTAACTCAGTTGGTAGAGTATCAGCTTCCCAAGCTGAGGGTCGCGGGTTCGAGTCCCGTCACCCGCTCTCTTTCCATCTCTTTAATATATTTCAGGTGACACTTATCACTGATTAAAAGCAGTGAGACTGATAACTTTTTTTAACTAATACTTATGGAGGCAAAAATGAAGCAACTAGTAGTAATTATCGGGATTTTTCTGCTCCTGCTGCCCATAATGGCATTTGCGCAGTATCAACAGCAGTCGACCAGCGGCGGCATGATTGACTGGACAGATCAGGTCATCCGTGAAGTCGGTATTGGTTCCCCGAACCCTAATCAGCCCATATCAGCGCAGCGTGCCGGCGCTCTGGAAGCCGCCAAACGGGTGGCTTTGCGGAATCTGCTGGAAAGAGTACAGGGAATGAATATCAATTCTGAAGTAACTGTGGAAGATTACATGGTGACTCATGATGTAATCCGGAATCAGATTGAAGGAACTGTGAGAAATTTCAAGGTGGTGGATACCCGCTATAAAAGCGATGGCAGCGTGGAAGTGGAAGTGGAAGTTCCTTTATCCGGTATTTATAAGGCCGTTCTGCCATCGGAAATTCCTTCAGGGATGCCGATGCTGCCTTCACCGGAAGGCCAGTACAATCCTGCTTCCGTTTACACCGGATTGATTATTGATGCCCGCGGCCTGGGGTTACGTCCGGCAATTGCCCCCAAATTAATGGATCAAAACAATATGGAAGTTTACGGTACAGGGCGGGTAAGCCGCGATTATGCAATGGAAATTGGTGTTGTGGGTTATGAAAAAAGTGTTGAACGCGCCCGCGCCAACGAACGGGTAACCAATAATCCTCTGGTGGTTAAAGCAGTGGCTGTTTCCGGAACGCATGAAACCGATCCGGTAGTATCCAACCGTGATGCCGAACAAATTCGCGGGGCGGCTCAGAATTTAAACTTCCTGCAGCAGTGTAAAGTCATGTTTATCTTGGATTAAATTGAAAGGAACTAAAATGAGAAGGACGTACTGGGTTCTTTTGGGATTTATGCTTTACCTGTTGTTGCTGATGGGTTGCGGCGGCGGTCAGAAGGCCCGTCAGGCACAAAGTGTGGTGGATTCCCCCGGTATTCATTACGACCGTGGCCGGACCCTGCTGGAACAGGAGAAATACAACGAAGCCATGTTTGAGTTTAAACAAGCCAACAGCCTGGATCCAAAGTATGCACCCGCATATGAAGGAATGGCATGGGTTTATCTGGAACAGGACGATTTGGAAAATGCGAAAAAAATGGCAGATAAAGCGCTGGATCTGAATGGTAAGTGGGTTTTGGCAAAACTGGTAAAAGCACGAATTAAAGCCAAACAGGGTGAATACGATGACGCCATCAAAGAGGCACAGAATGCGATAAAAGATGTGCCGAAGTCGGATACGCCCAACAAAAAACAGGCAACAGTGGAAGGATATATGATACTGGGTGATATTTATCGTGAAGCGGACCGCTATAACGAAGCCCAGGATGCTTATGGTCAAGTGCTGGAAATAGATAAAACGAATATGCGGGCAGACCGTGCGATTAAAGAATTGGCGGAGTACAAATCCGCTGTTGCCGGTCAGCGCCCTGAATTAAGGAAAATTGCCTCTCAAAAACAGATTACCCGTTCTGATGTGGCTGTTCTTTTTGTGCTGGAGTTGCCCCTGCAGAAAATTTTTCGTGAGGCGCCCAAAGCGCAAACCGCCGGATGGCGTGCACCCACTCAGCCGGTAATGGGTCAGCAGGAGTCCTCTGCGTCGGAAAAAAATGTTGCTCCGCCGGATGTACCGCAGGACCACTGGGCACATTCTTTTATTATTGAGGCTCTGGACAAAGGGGTGCTGGAATTAATGCCGGATGGCAATTTCCATCCCGATGAAGAAGTGAACCGGGCTGAATTTGCACGGCTGATTGAGAAGTTCCTGATGCGCTATTACAATGATCCCTCACTGGAAACCCGTTTCTTCGGGCAAACTTCTCCTTATGCGGATGTCCATGGCACTTCTCCCACATTCAATGCCATAATGACTGTTTCCACCCGTGGGATTATGCCGGGAAATGATGATGGTACTTTCAGGCCGCTGGGTCCTGTTTCCGGGACTGAAGCACTGAACATCATCCGTAATTTGAAATCAAAGCTTTAAAACAGCCGTGCTGTTTTATTTAAAATTCTAAACCTGATGCGGTGGAGAAATGATTTATAATTTCTCCACCACTTTTATTAAAATGGAATTGCGCTAATGAAAATGAAACTAAAACTAATACCCCATCTGTTACTCACCTTTCTGGTTGTTTTTGCAGGAAATAGCCTGCTGGCACAAGCAGGAAGTAATTCCGGCCAGCAGGAAGTAATTGTCCGTGGAGTCGGCCTGATCCTGAACGGAGACGAAGCCAAAGCCGAAGACGATGCAAAGGCGAATGCTCTGCGGAACGCAGTTGAGCAGGTCATCGGCACCATGATTCAGTCCGATGTGCTCGTGCAGAATTATCAGACCATTGAAGATAATATTTACAGCCGTACTGCGGGATACGTTCAAAATTATTCGGTTGTTAATAAGAATAAACCCAGCGAAAACATGCTGGAATTGACGGTCCGCGCGGTTGTAAAAAAGGGAAATCTCGAAAACGATCTGGATGCCATAGGATTGTTGATGGCACGTAAAGGGAAGCCCCGCCTGATGACGATGATCGATGAAATGAATATGGATACCCATTATAATGCCTGGTCAGTAGATATGAACACTACAGAAAATGCATTAATGAATAAATTCCTGGAAAAGGGATTTCCCTTTGTGGATCAGGCGACAGCCGCCCGTAAACTGCAGAGAGATATGGTAAGCGCTGCTTTGAGCGGAGATGAAAACGCCGCCCGGCAAATTGCCAACGAAACCGGAGCAGAGGTTCTGATTGTGGGAAAGGCTATCGCTAAACCGGCTTCGGCGGGCCCGGCGGTTCTTCAGCAGGCGGGAATGATTTCCTGTCAGGCCACTGTAAATTTAAGGGCCATCCGGGCGGATGACGGCAGTGTTCTGGCTACGACAAATCAGCAGGCTGCCGCAGCCCATATCGACCAGATTACCGGCGGGACACTTGCCCTGCAGCGGGCCACCGAACTGGCTTCCAATGACCTTTCCGGGAAAATTCTCAGCCGCTGGCAGCAGGATGTTTACAGCGGCACTACTGTTAACCTGCGGCTGCTGAATGTGGAGAGCTATTCGGATTTAATTAAATTTAAAAACATGCTGCCGGTTTATGTGCGGGGCGTGCAGAAAGTTTTCCAGCGCAGTTACTCGGAAAATACCGCACTGTTTGACCTGGCGGTTACCGGCTCTGCAAATCAGGTGGCGGAAGAACTGATAATGAAGGATTTTTCACCTTTTAAAATTGAAGTGATGAACATTAGCCAGAACACTATTGTGGCAAAAATAAACAAACAGCAATAAGGAAAGGAGTTCTTTGATGAGAGTTTTTGTAACCTTTGTATTGGTTTTTCTTTTCAGCATGCAGGCTTTCGCTTCTGATTTATCCGGCCTGAAAAAAAGAATAGCGGTAGTGGATTTTGAAGATCGCAGCGGCTGGGGCCACAATATCGGAACCGGACTGGCGGATATGCTGGTTACCGAGCTGGTAAAAACCGGCAATTTTATGGTGATTGAACGCCAGGAGTTATCCCGGATTATGGAAGAGCAGGGATTGGGGATGTCCGGCGCTGTGACTCCCCAGAGTGCCGCGCAGGTCGGTAAACTGCTGGGTGTGGAACTGATGGTTATGGGAAGTGTCTCTGAATTCGGGCAAAAAGATTCCGATATCGGCGGCGGTATTGGCCGGCTCGGCATCGGCGGCAAACTTTCCAAACGGGAAGCCCGCGCGGTGGTGGATGTGCGTCTGGTGAATACCACAACCGGAGAAATTGTTCTGGCGGAAAAAGCAGAAGGGGAAGAGTCCAGCCGCGGTATTGATGATATCAGTGTAAAAGATATTGATTTCGGCAATCCCACAAACTGGGATGACACAATTCTGGGCAAAGCCAGCCGGGAAGCGGTGGATAAAGCGGTGAAAATGATCAATAAGGCAATGGATAATATTCCCTGGGAGGGAAAAATCATCAAAGCCAATGCGGATGGCACTTTGTATATGAAACCCGGTTCCGCCGGTGGTGTTGAGCCCGGAATGGAGTTTTATGTTTACAGCCAGGGCGAAGAACTGATTGACCCTGATACCGGAATCTCCCTGGGCAGTGAAGAGCAGAAGATCGGTAAAATCAAGGTGATGCAGGATGTGGGTGACGGTAAAGCCTGTAAAGCGCTTGTGGTATCCGGCACCGGATTTAATACCGGCGATCTGGTCCGCGAAAAATAAAAAAATACATGTCCATTATACCGGAGCAAGACCATGAATAAAATATTCAGAACTGGTCTTTTATTAACTCTTTCAGCCGGTTTGCTGGCGATGCTGCCGGCGCAGAACGATGCCGTGGCAAAAATTACTTTTCCCCTGAACCAGGTATTTGTCATCAGTGCCGGAAGCACCGAATTGCAGCAGGCCGGTTTCCAGATGGAATTGTTTGAAGGCGACAAGATCGAGACCAAAAAAGAATCACGCTGCGAAATCACCTTTGTGAACGGTGATGTGGTAAGGATAGACGAGAATTCTCTTTTTACGATTGAAAAAGTGGAAGTAACACCGGAAACCCGCAAAGCGGAATCATCGCTGGGCGCGGGCAAACTGTGGTCCACTATTAAAAAGGTTTTTAAAGAGAATGATCAGTTCAAAGTAAAAGCACCTTCTGCGGTTATCGCCGTGCGGGGCACTATTTACCGGGTGGATGTGGACCCGGATTCCAGCACCCGCCTGCGGGTTTACGAAGGCAATGTGGAAGTGGCACCGCAGGCAGCGGCTTCGCAAATGGCGCCCGGTCAGCAGCAGCCCACAAAACAGGGAGAGGCGCCGCGTCAGATCGGCCCGCCCCGTGATGTGCCCGGGCCGGATGATGTAGCCGGACCGCGGGATGTGAGCGAGGAAACCTGGCTGGAAATTGTGAAAGCACAGCAACAGATTGTGGTTCGTCCCGACGGCAGCTATCAAAAGTCCTCTTTTGATCCTGAGCAGGATGCGCAATCCGATTGGGTAAAATGGAATAAAGAAAGGGATGAGCTGCTGCAGCGCTGAGGTAATCTTTTCATTGTAACTCGAAAAGGAGTTTCTCTTTGCGGGAAGCTCCTTTTTTTTTATACAGCCAAAGCGGCCGGGACCAACTGTGTTCAGTGTGGTTATTATATCCGGAAGGAAATTTGCGGAATTTTATATGAAAATCAGGGCCATTGCCTCAGCGGCCCGGCCCGATCAGCAGCAGGGGAATACTGATTTTGTGCTTCAGCGTTCGCGAGACGCTGCCGAACAGAATATCGCCTATGAAGGAGTGGCCGTGAGTTGCCATTGCAACCAGATCATAACCGTTTTCTTCTATTTCTTTCAGCAGTTCCTTATCCGGTTCACCGCTTCTGATGATGATCTCGGCTTCAATTCCTTTTTTCTGCAGGAAATTCCGATGGGAGTTTAAGGCCGGCTCGGCATGTTCGCGCAGGGCGCGGTCCTGATCCAGGGTATGGGAATGCACCACATGCAGCAGAAAAACTTGTGCTTTATTCTGCAATGCCAGTGCGGAAACATGGTTGATAATGAGCTCGTCCACATCGGAGCAGTCGATTGCCACCAGGATTTTTCGATATACTTGCATGTCAGCCTCCTCCGGCAACGGTTGAATAAAGCAGGTAAACATTGAGGATGATTACAATTGCCGAAATCGCCAGTGCAGCCGCAAATTCCATAGGCCTGCTTCTCAGGCTTCCCATCAGCTTGCGGTCCCGGCAGAGAATCAGCAGGGGGATCAGGGTAAAGGGAAGTTGCACACTCAGCACCACCTGGCTGAAGATCAAAATCCGGAATGTATCCATTCCCAGTAAAATAACAAGGAAAGAGGGAATGGCAGTGATAAAAACAGAGACGCGGTAAAGCAGGGTGCGGGGGTTTTCAGGTTTGCCCAGGAATCCGGTAATCACATTAACTTCCGCCATGGAAGAAGTCACCGAAGATCCCACTCCGGCGAAAACCAGGGCAATTGCAAAGAGAAGTCCCGCCAGCGGGCCGGCCAACGGTTTTAGAGTTGCAGAAGCCTGTTCAATGCTGGTTACCACAATGTTGTTACTGGAGAATACCGCCGCCGCTACAATTACCATTGCCGAATTCACCACCCACCCCATCATCATGGCAAAAAGGGTATCGGCTTTTTCGTAGCGCAGCAGGTTCAGTTTTTCCCCTTCGGAAATGCCCCATTTGCGGCTGTGGATTACATTGGAATGCAGAAAGATATTGTGCGGCATTACCACCGCCCCCAGCATCGCCATTGCCACATAAATACTGCTTCTGTTCACGTTGGGAATAACCATGGAAGGGCCTGCGGCTGCCCAATCCGGTTTCACGATCAGGATTTCCACTAAATAACACAGTCCGATAATCCCTAAAAATCCCATGATAATGGTTTCCAGCCGGTGATACCGCTGGCTGACGATTAGAAAAATCTCCAGGAAGACGGTCAGCAGGGCCCCCAGCCACAGCGGCAGATTAAACAGAATCTTAAAGCCGATAGCGCCGCCAAGTAATTCCGCCACATCGGTTGCCACACACGCCAGCACAATCGTTATCCCCAGAAATGCGGAGACCGGTGCCGAGAAACGTTCGCGGATATTTACTGCCAGGGATTTGCCGGTGGCAATGCCCAGTTTGGCGGCCATATGCTGAATAACAATCAGCATAATGGTGCTGAGGGTAATGACCCAGAGCAACTGGTATCCGAATCTTGATCCGCCTTCAATATTGGTCGCCCAGTTTCCCGGATCGATAAAACCCACCGTAACGAGAAATCCCGGCCCCAGGAACTTCATCAAAGTACGAAATGGTATTCCTTTTATAACCGCGGTTTCACTCATTGCTGCTTTCTGAATTGAGTTTTTTAGCGGCATTTTTAAAATGCCGCTAAAATATAGTGAAAATTTTACAGCAGGTAAACTGCTATTGCCGGCGATAAGTTTGTAATATTGAAAAAACTTATGGTGTGCAGTTTCAGCAATAAGTTTTTGGTATTTACGAAGGACGTAAAACGCGGCCACGGTTTCCGGAAATTCAGCGGTGTTGTAAAAAGTATGGGAATGGCCTGATCGGTTTCTTCCCGTTAAACCCGCACCCGGCACCTGTTTTTACATGTCAGCAAATTCTGGGAAGCTGTTCACCCACCGGCATATCCACAATCCGCCAACCGCCGATTGCCGTTTTTAAAGAGACCCTGCCTTTATGCTCTTCCTTTACTTCACCAATAACGGCGGCATGCATACCCGGCGGATGGTTCCTCATTGCCTGCAAAACCGGATCGGCTTTTTTTGCCGCCACCGCCGCAACCAGTTTACCTTCATTGGCGATATAAAGCGGATCCAGTCCCAGTAATTCGCAGGCGCCCCTTACCGGCGGCATAATGGGGATATGTTCTTCCCAAATCTGAATTTCCACTTGCGAGTTTTCCGCGAATTCATTTAAGGTGGCAGCTAAACCGCCCCGGGTAGGGTCCCGCATGGCATGAACGTCACTGCCCCCTGCAAGGAGGATATCTTCAACCAGTTTATTGAGCGCACAGGTGTCACTTTTGATAGGCGATTTAAAAGATAAACCTTCCCGTTGGGACATTACCGCAATGCCGTGATCCGCCAGGCTGCCGCTCACCAGGATTAGATCCCCTGCTTGTAAATTCCGTGAGGAGGGAATAAAGGGCTGGTGAATTA
>JBAPTX010000217.1:0-1828 GCA_049282375.1 Calditrichia bacterium | reverse complement strand
CCAGTATTGCGGCCACAGCATTTTCTCACCGCTGCGCTGCTGCATCAGGACTTCGCCTTTTTCATTGAAAATAAAAATGGAAAACGCCCGGTGAAGAACGCCTTCTCCCAGATGGCAGTCCAGTTTGTCTTTGTAACCCAATACTTCATCCTGTTCATTTACCAGAATCAGTTTTTCATCATCAAAAGACACCTGCCGCTGGTTCTGCTGCCTCATCTTAAAATCTCCCTTTTTCCCTCCGGCTGAAAATATTATCCAATTTCGGTACAGATGGTTTTATATCCCGCCTTGCGGATGGCCATGGAAATACGGTCTCCGTTTTCCGGGCAAAGGGCAATTACCGCGCCCCCGCCGCCGGCGCCGGTAAGCTTGGCACCTACAGCACCGTTTTTCCGCGCAACGGCAATAATTTCCTCCAGTTCGGGGCTGGACACCTGCAGGGCATTCAGCAGGCCCTGATTTTGATTCATGTATTCGCCCAGGCGCGGCAAATCGAAATTGCGGATCGCCTCGGTTGATTTGAGCACCAGATTGTTAATTTCCTGAAAGATGTTTTCGTACAGGGAAGGATTCTGCTCCATGCCCTGCCGCACCTTTGCCACCATGCGGGCGGTCAGGCTTTCCACTCCGCTCAGGCCGATCACAATCGGAATTTTTCCCCGCACTTTTACCGGTTCCATTACCGGCGGTTCACCTTTCCGGTAGAGCATGAATTCACCGTAGGTGGCCATGGTATTATCAATGCCGCTGGCGGAGCCGTGGGCAATAATTTCCGATTCATAAGCAAGGGCGGAAACTTCCTCATTGGATAAATTTAACTGGTAATGCCGGGAAAGGGCGCGGATAATTGCCACTGCCAGCGCCGCGGAACCGCCCAGTCCGGCGGCGCGGGGAATATGCGGGAAAATTTCAATCTTCATATCCCGGTCTGCCAGTCCCAGTGTATTTAAAATCAGGTCCAGCGATTTATATATGGAATATTTATGATCCACACCTTTTTGCAGCTTTTCCTCGACGCCCCAGCGGGGTATCAGCAGGTGAATCCCCTTATCGCCGTCGTGCACGCGGGCGCGGATTGCCAGCGGCACCGGTGCGGCCACCGCATGGCTGCCGTAAACCACTGCATGTTCCCCGAACAGGATAACCTTTCCATGGCCGGTGGCAAGGCCGTCTTCCTCTACGGCCGGTTCTTCCGTGGTCCTGCTTTTCTGCAGGGATTGAACGATTTCTTCGGCTTTCCAGATTTTTATCTCGCCGCTGTCAATCAACTGCTCCACCACTGTTTCAAAAATATCGGAAGTGGCCCCGGCCGCTACCACCACGCTGCGGGCATGCAGCGTCATGTGCCCGCGCTGTATTCCTTCGGTCACCAGCGCCCGCAGTGCCGCCAGATTCTGCGAGAGGCCCACCGCGCCGATAACATTTGCCAGCTCGGGTGCGGACTCGATGCCCATAATGCGGTGCAGTGTTCCCACTGCCGGATTGGACTGCAGCGGACCGCCCACCGTTCCGACTTTCAGCGGAATTTCCATGTTGCCGACCAAATCTCCCGACTCATTTTTATACCAGCGGGTCAGGGAGGTATAACGGCCCCCGCGGGCTGCCCAGGCATGGGCGGCGGCTTCGATGGCGCGCCAGTCATTCCCTGTGGCAATACACACCGGGTCAATGCCGTTCATAATGCCTTTGTTATGGGTGGCGGCGCGATAGGGATCGATCATAGCGAATTCATTGGCCAGAATTATGCCGTCCCGCACCTCCTCGCCGCTGTTGCTTTTGCCGTTCAGCAATGACACCGGAATAGTGCAGGTGGTGCGCACCAGAGAGC
>JBAPTX010000216.1:0-1741 GCA_049282375.1 Calditrichia bacterium | reverse complement strand
GGTTCAAAAGCATCTGAATAAAGAACTGGATATTGAAGGGGTGCTTCTGACCATGTACGATAACCGCTTAAATTTATGTAATCAGGTCAGCGGGGAGGTGCGCAGTTTTTTTAAGGAAAAGGTCTATGAGACCATTATTGCCCGAAATGTGCGTTTAAGTGAAGCTCCCAGTTTCGGGCTGCCAATCCTGATGTATGATGCCACCTCTACAGGTGCATCCAATTACATGAAGCTCGCGGAGGAACTGCTGTCGCATGAAGTCTAAGATCAGATTAGGAAAAGGTCTGGATGCCCTTATCTCGTCGCAGGAAGACCTGCTGTCCCCCCAATTGAAGAACAAGAATCTTCAGGAAATTGAAATTGTATTTGTCGATCCAAATCCGTTTCAGCCACGTCTGGATATGGACCGGAATGCTTTTGAAGAATTAAAAAAATCGATCAAGGAAAAGGGGGTTATTCAGCCCATTCTGGTCCGCCCGGGAAAAAAAGGTCGCTATGAGCTTATTGCCGGAGAGCGCCGGTTGCGGGCTGCCGGGGAGGTGGGGTTAACCCGCATTCCTGCATACGTGGTAAATGTAACCAAGGATGAGGATATGCTGGAGCTGGCCCTGATTGAAAACGTTCAGCGCGAGCATCTGAATCCGATTGATTTAGCCACCGGTTATCAACGGCTGGTTGATGAACTGCATTTAACTCAGGAAGAAGTGGCGGCAAAAATCAGTAAAGACCGTGCCACTGTATCAAATCTTATTCGGCTCCTAAAGTTGCCGTCCAAAATACAAGATAGTATAAAAAGGGGTGAAATCCGTGAAGGGCATGCACGTGCCCTTTTGGGCCTCCCGAAAGAAAGTCAGCAGTTGCAACTCTGGCAGAAAACAATAAAACAGGGACTTTCAGTCCGCAAAGTGGAGGAAGAAGTAAAAAAGATTAAGGATGAAAGCATTCCTTCATCTTTATTGGTTCAGAGACGCAAAAAATCTCCGATAATTAACAAAATTGAATCGGGCCTTCGGGAAACCTTCGGCACCCAGGTGAAGGTGCGCACAAAAAAAGACGGGGGGAGTATAGAGATTTTCTTCTATTCCCGGGAAGATTTGGATAGATTGATGGAACTGTTCCATGAGATCAAAGTTTAGCGTTCTTTAAAAATACAAGGCAGGTTTATTTAGGAGCAATATTTGGCACACCGAAAATTCAAGCGCAAGTTTTTAAATATTTTATTAATTCCGGATGATGAGAGTTCTCCACGCAGTCTCAAAATTAGATATTCCTATTTGACTGCCCTTCTAATTCTGCTGATATTTCTTATGTTCGGGCTGCTGATCGGCGGGTTTACCTATGGGCAGTTGCTGCAGAAAGCCTATGAAAATATAAGCCTTGTGCAGGAAAATGAGAAGCTGAAGGGTCAGTTGCAGCGCATTTACGATTTAACTGATGAAGTGGAAAAACTGAAAGCCTACAACCGGAAAGTCCGCAACAGCATGACCGGCTATATTGATCTTTCCGGTAAACTGAGTGAGGTTGAAAAAATTAATGAACGGGTGGTGCTGCCGGAGCGAGCCATGATTTCCATGCTGGCAACGGTGCCTCTGAAAGCACCCGTTCTGGGATTTATCAGTCAGGAATATAAACCACAGTTGCATAATGGAATAGATATAGTTGCACCGGAGGGAACTCCGGTGGTGGCGGCAGGTCAGGGGGTTGTGCTTTATTCCGGCTGGTCTCTGGATGGCGGTAATAC
>JBAPTX010000215.1:0-7021 GCA_049282375.1 Calditrichia bacterium | reverse complement strand
AAACACGGCTGGTCATCAATATTGACGGGATTTATCAGTCCGCATCTTTTGTAGTGGATGCAAATTTAATTAAAAAAATAGAATCTCAGGAAGAAAACCACTGATACTAAATAAGGGAGAAAAAATTCATGACTCAACCCAAAAGCCAAAATATTTTCTGGCATCATGGAGATATTAAAAAAGAAGACCGGGAACGTCAGAACGGACACCGCGGGGTATGCCTGTGGTTCACCGGCCTTTCCGGCAGCGGCAAATCAACCGTAGCGCAGGAAGCGGCAAGCCTGTTGTTTGAACAGGGCGTCCGCACCTATGTGCTGGACGGCGATAATATCCGGCACGGCCTTAATAATGACCTGGGATTTTCACCGGAAGACCGCACCGAGAACATCCGCCGCATCGGGGAAGTGGCAAAGCTGTTTGTGGACAGCGGAACTGTGGTGATGACCGCTTTTATTTCCCCCTATCGTGCGGATCGCGACCAGGTACGCAAAATTATGGAGCAGGGGGATTTTGTGGAAATTTTTGTAGATGCCGATCTGGACACATGTGAAGAGCGGGATCCCAAAGGGCTGTATAAAAAAGCGCGCGCCGGAGAAATAAAGGAATTCACCGGAATTTCCGCACCTTATGAATCGCCTGATAAGCCGGAGCTGGTGATCAACACCACTGTGGAAAAAGATGTGAAGAAGAATGCGGCCAGGGTGGTGGATTTTCTGAAGGAAAAAGGCTATTTATCGGCGGAATAATGAGAACAGTATTCGTTTTCTGCGAATCACCAAATATTAAGGATTTTAAAAGATGATCGATTTACAGATGCACAGCACCTTTTCCGACGGGAGCATGACGCCCGCCGAACTGGTGGAAACCGCAAAATCTCTGGGCCTTACCGCTATTGCCTTAACAGACCACGACACTATAGACGGGCTGCCGGAGTTTCTCTCAACCGCAGCGGAGAACAATATCAGTGCGGTTCCCGGAGTGGAAATCAGCGTAGATACCAAAATGCCCAATCACGGCCATATGCACATGCTGGGCCTTTTTATTGATCCCGAAAATGAAGAGCTGAAAAGCCGGTTGAATTTTCTGCTGATGCAGCGGAATCTGCGGGCCATTAAAATTATCCAGAAGCTCAATGATCTGGGAGTGGATGTGACAATGGAAGAATTACGGGCGGAAGCCGGTGAAGGCGCCATCGGACGGCCCCATGTGGCGAAAATTATGCTGCGCAAAGGGCTGGTGGATAATATCGGCGATGCCTTCGAGAAATATTTGAAAAAGGGCGGCCCTGCTTATGTGGATAAAGTGAAATTCGGTGAGGAAGATGCTTTACGCCTGATAAAACAGGCCGGCGGCCTGGCAGTGCTGGCGCACCCGCATTTGATGAACTACGATACTTTTGAGGAAACCCGCGAAAAAATCATGTCGCTGCGGGGAATGGGGCTGGATGGATTTGAAGTGTTTTATTCCGGAATGCCGGAAAATTTCAGCCGTAACCTGCAGGAACTTGCCCGTCAGGAAAATTTTGTGATTTCCGGCGGCTCGGATTTTCACGGGGCAAATAAAGATGATATTAAAATGGGCAGCGGCAAAAACGATCTGGCAATTCCCGATTCTGTGTATCACAACCTGAAAGATTTCTGGCAGAACGGCCGAAACGGCTGAGTTCCCGCCAGTGCTAATTTGCAATAAACTGAAAAAAGATGAGAGGACTGAAGGATGATTAAACCCCATGGTGGAGAATTGATTAACCGGTATGTGCCGGAGAATGAAAAAGCAGAGTGGATTGATAAAGCAGAAATTTTACCCGCGGTTGAACTGGACGATAAAAACATCTCCGATCTGGAAATGATTGCCAGCGGCGCCATGAGCCCACTGACCGGCTTTATGGTAAAAAAAGATTATGACGCAGTGGTTGAAAATATGCATCTGGCGGACGGCACCGCCTGGAGTATTCCCATTACCCTGTCCGTGGAAAAAATGCTGGCGGACCAGTTGGAGAGCGGTCAGCAGGTGGCGCTGTACGGCCCGGACGATCATCTGCTGGCGGTTATGGATGTGGAAGAAGTTTATACCTATGACAAGGAAAAAGAAGCCGAGAATGTTTTCCGCACAACGGATGAAAACCATCCTGGTGTGGCCTACGTTTACCAGCAGAGTGATTATCTGGTCGGCGGCCCCATTCATATGATAAATCGGCCGGAGCACGAGGATTTTGCCGAATACCGCCTGGATCCGGCAGAAACCCGCAAAGCTTTTCAGGAAAAAGGGTGGGAAACCGTAGTGGCTTTTCAGACCCGCAATCCCATTCACCGCGCCCATGAATATCTGCAGAAATGCGCCATGGAAATTGTGGACGGCCTTTTGATCCATCCGCTGGTCGGCCGTACCAAATCCGATGATATTTCCGCTGAAGTCCGCATGGAAAGCTATAAAATTCTGCTGGATAAATATTATCCCGATAACCGGGTACTGCTGACCGTTTTCCCCGCTGCCATGCGGTATGCCGGGCCCCGTGAAGCGATTTTTCATGCAATTGTCCGCAAAAACTACGGCTGCACCCACATTATTATCGGCCGCGATCATGCCGGTGTGGGCAAGTATTACGGAACCTACGATGCCCAGCATATTTTTAATGAATTTGACAGAGATGAACTGGACATAACGCCCCTGTTTTTTGAACATGCCTTCTTCTGCACCGAATGCGGAAATATGGCCAGCGCCAAAACCTGCCCTCATGACAGCAAGGCGCATGTTTTTTTAAGCGGCACCAAAGTCCGCGAGATGCTCACCAGAGGCGAATTGCCGCCAAAGGAATTCACCCGTCCGGAAGTGGCCAGGCTGCTGATGGAAGATGCCCGTAATAACCGGTAATTATTTATCCCGTTTATGAATACAGCCGGTCCCCGGGGCCGGCCGTATTCAGGGATGTTAATATAAATTTATGACCGTCAAACCCGCCCCGGCCGCCCTGCGGGGTCTGCTGAACTCGCTATCGAACACATGACCTTTCAGTTCTGGTATACCATAATCCTGGTAACAGGAATGTCCGTCGCTCTGGTTCTGGAGCGTCTGGAGAGCGAAATTGTCATCTTCGGCACCCTGATCCTGCTGATGGTTGGGCAGGTGATTACGGTGGAAGAGGCTTTTGCCGGCTTTTCCAATACCGGAGTGCTTACCATTGCGCTTTTGTTTGTGGTGGCCGGTTCGCTGCAGACCACCGGTGCACTGAACTATCTATCTCCCCTGGTTTTCGGTAATCAGGCCGGCAGAATCCGCCGTAAGCTCGGGCGCATCCTGCTGCCGGTGGCCGCAATTTCCGCTTTCATGAACAACACGCCCATTGTTGCTCTGTTCATCCCTGCGGTCCGTTCCTGGACCGAACGTCACAATCATGCCGCTTCCCACTTTCTGATACCCCTGTCCTATGCCGCTATTCTGGGCGGCATGTGCACATTAATCGGCACCAGCACCAATTTGATCATTCACGGATTATTAATTGAACACGGGCTTCCCGGCTTTAGTTTTTTCGAAATCGGCAAAATCGGGCTGCCGGCGACGCTGCTGGGGCTGCTGTTCATTATTCTGGCGGGTCCGCGCCTGCTGCCGGAACGTAAAAAAACGCTGGTAAGGCTGGGAGAGAAGACCCGCGAGTTTGTCATCGAACTGAAGGTAACCCGTGAATATCAGGGTATCGGTAAAACCATCGAGAGCGCCGGATTGCGGCATCTGAAAGGCCTGTTCCTCTTTCAGATCGAAAGAGATCATGAGATGATCGCCCCTGCGCCTCCTGATGAAGAAATCCGGCTGAACGACCGTCTTTTTTTCACCGGCATCCCCAAAACCATCATCGAGCTGCAGAAAACTCCCGGCCTGCAGTTGATCAAAGATTCCGATTTTGATCTGAAGGAATATGATTCGGAATACATCAAGACCTACGAAGCGGTGGTTTCCGCCAGTTCGCCGCTGGTGGGGATGAATGTGCGCGAAAGCAATTTCCGGGAAAAATATGACGCTGTTATCATTGCCATTCACCGTAACGGACAGCGGATTAAAAAGAAAATCGGGGATATCGTGCTGCATCCCGGGGATACGCTGCTGCTGCTTGCACAACGGAAATTTCAGAAAAAATGGTATCACTCCAATGATTTCTATCTGGTTTCCAGCAGCGAAGAGATTTACAACAAGCCCCAGTGGCAGGCGCGCCTTTCCATTACTGTTATGGCCGGCATGATATTACTGGCGGTTTCCGGAATTCTGCCGCTGATAACCGCTGCCGGACTTGCTGCAATATTCCTGGTACTCAGCCGCAGCATATCGCCCGGCGATGCCAAAAATATGATGGACTGGAAAGTCCTTATGATTGTCGCTTCCGCTTTTGGAATTGCAAAAGCCATCGAAAATGCCGGTGTTGCCACCGCACTTGCTGACCTTACCATTAAAGGGGCAAGCCCGCTGGGAATACCAGGCATACTTGCCGGGTTGTACATTATTACCGGGATTTATACCTCATTTATTACCAACAATGCCGCCGCCGCATTTCTTTTCCCGGTGGCGCTTTCTCTTGCCGGCGATTTGGGAATGGAAATCCGTCCCTTTGCCATGACAGTCACCATTGCCGCCGCCGCCAGTTTCGCCACCCCCATCAGCTATCAGACCAATCTGATGGTTTACGGCCCCGGGGGATATAAATTCCGGGATTATCTTAAAATGGGAATCCCGCTGCAGATTCTGGTGGGCGTCGTAACCGTCATTATGGTTTATAAGATTTATTTTTAATTAATCAGATTAAGCGTGGCTTCAGCCTTGAAAGAATGAAAGCAGACTCCCGCAGGGATAATATCCCACCATTCAAACATTCCACCAGAATCACCCTTCGACAACCCTTCGACAGGCTCAGGGTGACAGCTCAGGATGACTTTCGGGGGTATAGGGTATAGGGTATAGGGTATAAGGGTATAAAATTTTCCTTATTCCCTTATTTCCTTATTCCATCATTCCACTATTTCACTATAACTCCGAAGGAGTGTAATTATTATAGAAAAATTTCCAGCCAGCATCAACAACCCCGAAGGGGTGACATTCCGTCTTTCCATTATTCTATTTTCCCATCATTCCCTTACCCCTTACCTCTTTTTCCCCTATACCCCTATACCCCTATTCCCCTATACCCTTATTCCCTATTCCATTATCCTTCCCTAAGTGAATGTATTAACGGTTTTGCAGTTTAAGAAACACGTCTTATATTTACCAGTTATAAAACAGGTGTAAAATGGGGTTGGAAGAAATATTGGTTTTATGAAAAGACGGACCTTTTGCAGCAGGCGGTCGGCATGAACCGCTCACATAATTTTGCATTAATCGGCGCAGCCGGGTATATTGCACCCCGGCATCTGAAAGCCATTAAAGATACCGGCAATCACCTGATAGCCGCGGTAGATCCGTTTGATTCGGTGGGAATACTGGACAGTTACTTCGACCGGGTGGATTTTTTCACCGAATTCGAACGTTTCGACCGTCATGCCGAAAGGCTGCGCCGCCAGCCCCTTTCCGAACACATTCACTACGTCAGCATCTGTTCTCCCAATTATCTTCACGACGCCCATATTCGTTTTGCGCTGCGTATTGGCGCCCATGCCGTTTGCGAAAAGCCGCTGGTGCTGAATCCCTGGAATGTGGAAGCGCTCAGCGAACTCGAAAAAGAATACGACCGGCGGGTTTACACCATTTTACAATTGCGGGTGCATCCTTCCATTCTTGCCCTGAAGGAAAAAGTGGAGCGGGAGAACAGCAGTAAAAAACATCAGATTGATCTTACCTACATCACCAGCCGGGGAAACTGGTACTTTTATTCCTGGAAAGGGGATGTACGGAAATCGGGAGGGGTTGCCACCAATATCGGAATCCATTTTTTTGATATGCTGATCTGGATTTTCGGCGGGGTGCAGCACAGCGAAGTACATTATTCAGACGACAGGAAAAGCGGGGGATTCCTGGAGCTGGAAAAAGCGGATGTCCGCTGGTTTTTATCACTGGACCGCGATGATCTGCCCGGTGAGGCTGCGGAAGCGGGGAAACCGACATATCGTTCCATCTCGGTGGACGGCAATGAGGTGGAATTTTCCGGCGGATTTGCGGACCTGCACACTGCAGTTTACCGCAGAATGCTGGACGGGGAAGGTTTTGGAATCAGCGATGCCGGCCCTTCCATACAATTGGCGTATCAGATTCGCAATGCGGAACCGCTGATAAATAGTGGCGATAAAGTTCATCCCGTTCTGCGGGAACGGCTGAACCGGAAATAAAAGAAAAACAGAATTCCCCCTTATTAAATAAAGACTTCTTTGCACTGCCCTGCAGTTTTTTTTGAAAACTGTAACTGACGGGGCGGAGCTATGCCTGAAGGAAATTCAAAGGAAAAAGTTAAAAGGCAAAAGGATTGAAATTCGATCCTGATAGCGGATACGAAGTTTTTAGAAAAGATGGGAAGTATCTTGTTAAAGAGAAATCAGGCAAATATAAGCAGGATTCAGGCGATCGTTTATTCGATTTCGCAACAGATACATTTAGATTTTTAAAAACTTTACCCGCTGCTAAAGAATATGATGATTTTCGATATCAGCTTTCGAAGTCAGCTACTTCGGTTGGAGCCAATTACGAAGAAGCCCAGGGTGCTTTCAGTACAAAAGAATTTACCAGCAAAATTAGTATCTGTTTAAAGGAAGCCAGAGAAACAAATTATTTTTACCGGCTCATTCTAAATCTGCAAATTGGTGATGCTGAAGCAGGAAAGCGTCTGTTATCTGAATCGCATGAACTAAAAATATTTTTGGTGCAATCTTAAAAAAGCTGAAATTTTCCCTATACCCTATACCCTATACCCTATATCCTTATACCCTTATACCCTTTACCTTTTTCCTTTTAACTTTTCAATTAGGTTTTTATGAAAATATTCAATGTTGTGGGCGCACGGCCCAATTTTATGAAAATTGCTCCCATACACCGGGAAATGAAGAACTGTCCG
>JBAPTX010000214.1:0-1854 GCA_049282375.1 Calditrichia bacterium | reverse complement strand
CATTAAAACCAGGTTAACGTTTTGTTCGGAAATTTCAACTCCCAATTCCTGCTTCTGCATCCAGCATAACCTTTAATTTTCAAGGGGAAAAATTTAGGAATCCTAAATATTGAAATCAACCGGTATTTCCTTTAATTTTCTGGTTAGGGGATGTATGAAAAGGCCGGATCCAGCAAGAAAACAGGGTTTTATTTTTTTCAATTTTCACAAAAGATTTGGAATTATTTTTGATAATTGTGAATGAAGCTTCCCGCTGAAACAGGTGTGGAGAGCTTTTTCTTAAAAAAAAATTTAACTGACAATAAAAAACGGCAGACTCTAATCAGTCTGCCGTTTACACTTTTTCCATGCTCATGATGAAATGCAGGTAAATTAATCGCTCTGCTTAATCATCTGTACATCCAGATTTATTTTTACATCTTCACCCACAACCAAACCGCCGCTTTCCAGCATTTTATTCCAATTCAGATTGAAATCATGCCGGTTCACCACAAAGCTGGATTGCGCACCGATGCGGGTGTTGCCGTAAGGGTCTTTAATTTTTCCCAGGATGGTAATCGGCACTTCAACTTCGCGGGTAATGCCGCGAATGGTCAAATCCCCTTTGGCAATATATTCGTTTTCATCTACTTTTTTTATGTTTTTGCTTTCAAAGGTCATTTCCGGGTGTGTTTCGCTGTCAAAAAAATCCGCACTTCGCAGATGGTTGTCCCGCTTTTCATTATCGGTGTCAATACTGGAAGTCTGCACAGTTGCTTTAATGGCAGAATTCTCCGGATTATCTTCATCCCAGGTTAAAACCGCATCTACCTCCTGAAATTCTCCCTCCACATTGGAAATGACCATATGACGGACAGAGAACCCGATATTAGAATGGACAGGATCAATGACATACGTGCCGGAAGCGAATAATCCGCCGACCAGACATAATCCTGCAATCAGCGATATAAGCATTCTATGTACCATTTTAACTCCTCCTTTATATAAAATTTTGATTGAAATGATTGTGAAGTGTTAATGCCTTTATAAAAAAATACCAATCTTATTATAGGATAAATTCAGTACCCCGAATTCATTCATAGCAGCAACAAACTTTCATTTTCCGCAGTTTGTTCCCGGATTAAACCTATCCGCTGTTTTATTTGAAAAGTTTATATTTTGAACAAGGCCTTATATCACAAGCTGCACATGAGATATCTTCTATATTTCCCTTTGTATTTATTTATAAGATAGTTTTATAAATATTTTATATAAAGAATCGGGAGGTGATAAAGATAGATCAACGGAACCCATAGATTACAAAACCGTTACAGAAATTAACTGAATTTGGTTTTATTCCTGCGGAAAAGAACACGGATTTTTTGCACACACCACTTCCCCCGAAGAACCCTTTCACCAAAATGTTCCTGTAAAATTGCTGATCATGGACGATAATGAAGTAAGAATAAACTTGGAAAAAACAAAACAGGGGTGTGCCATGAATGCCACAACGCCGTTAATGGAAAATATTCAGGATAAATATTTCAAGAAGGAATTTGAAGCCCTTAGCTGGACCGGTTCATTTTCCGACTATCTGGAAGTTGTTAAGAAAAACCCGCAGGTACTGCGCACCAGTTACCAGCGTTTATACGAGATGATTCTCTCCTACGGCAGCGAAGAATATGAAGATTCCCGCAAAAAAATGACCCGGTATCATTTTTTCGCCGATCCGGTTGACAATGGAAAAGATGCCATTTACGGGCTGGACGCTTATTTAATGAAACTGATGAACATCATCAAATCTGCCGCACACCGGTATGGAACAGAAAGGCGGGTTATCCTGCTTCACGGGCCGGTGGGCAGCTCTAAAAGTAC
>JBAPTX010000213.1:0-10194 GCA_049282375.1 Calditrichia bacterium | reverse complement strand
TCGTTATATCGGCAGTGGTGGTTATCATCGGTATTATTCTGGCCTTCTGGCAAAGCCGGGCCGTTACCCGCCCCCTGAATGAACTGGCTTTGGCGGCTGGAAATATTTCACTGGAAAAGCTCAATGTCCGGTTTTGGGTTAAAAACAACAATGATGAAGTGGGTCTGCTGGCCACTGCCATGCAGCAAATGGTCCGGCGCCTGCGTTTAAGCCGGCGCGCCCTGGCCCGTGCAGAGCAGAAAGCGGCACATGCCGAGATTGCCCGGCAGGTAAACCACGATATTAAAAACGGCTTTATCCCCATCCGGAACGTGATGACTCATTGGTCTGAAGTGGCGGAAAAAGAACCGGAAAAACTGGTTAAAATTTTTCGCGAAAGGAAAGACACTATCCTGGAAAGCGTTGCTTACCTGGAAAGCCTGGCACATTCTTATCTGCGCCTGCAGCCTGCAAAAAATGTGCGTGTTGTAAAAGTAAACGATGTTATACGCCAACTGCTGGACCAGTACGAAGATTACCCTGAAAAGAACATTCACTTTATAACGGAACTGACCCCGCAAAACCCCGAAGTGCAGGCGGATCCGCTGCAGTTACGCAGGGCGTTGGAAAACCTGCTGCGAAATGCCATTGATGCCATTGGAGAAAGCGGGGAAATACACTTTCACTCCGGGTTAAGAAAAAATCAGGTCCAAATTTCAGTAACGGATAACGGAAGCGGAATCGCACAGGAAGTGATGGACAAGCTTTTCACCCAAAATATTTCCACCAAACCGGAAGGTTCCGGAATGGGGTTGATGAATGTTAAACGAATTATAGAAGATATCGGCGGCCGGGTAACAGTGGAAAAAAATCCGGCAGGCGGCACCACCATCCATTTAAATCTGCCTGCCCATTCCCGAAGGGCCGGGGAGACACATGCCTAAACACCTTGAACGGAGAAACTAATGCCTGTTATTTTACTGGTGGATGACCTGCCTTTTATACGCGATCAATTTGCCTACGACATCCGGCGCAAAACCGGTTATAAAGTGATTACCGCCGCAGAAGGCCGCGAAGCCATCCGCCTGATGGGTGAACAGGAAATTGACGTGGTTATCCTTGACCTGGAAATGCCGGTAATGGACGGGCTGGAAACTTTACAGGCCATGCAGCAGAATGACCTCGGGGATATCCCGGTAATTGTTTACACCGGAAAAGGTGACTTTCAAAGCTGTGTTCAGGCCATTCAAATGGGCGCCTACAATTTTTTTGATAAAGAGGAAGTGAATCTGGAAAAGCTGGTGCGGGAAATTGAGAACGGAGTGGAACGGCGCCGCTTGATTAATGAAAACCGCCAGTTGCGGGAGAAAGTGCGGGAAAACTCTTCCCTGGTGGGGGAAAGCAGGCCCATGAAAGATTTGCGGCTGCAGATTTCCAAAGTGGCGCGGGTGCCCAGCAATATTTTGATTCAGGGAGAAAGCGGCACCGGGAAGGAACTGGTTGCGCGGGAGATTTATCACCAGAGCGTCCGTGCAGATAAGCCTTTTGTGGCGCTGAACTGTGCCGCTCTGCCGGAAAATCTGGTGGAAAGTGAATTATTCGGATTCGAAAAAGGTGCTTTCAGCGGTGCCGTTAAAACCACCAAAGGGAAGTTCGAAGCCGCCCATAAAGGAACCCTGTTCCTGGATGAAATTGCCGATATGCCGCTCACTACCCAGGCAAAACTGCTGCGGGTTCTGGAAGAAAGTGAAGTGAGCCGTCTGGGCAGTCAGGGGGAGGTTATAAAAGTGGATGTGCGGGTGTTAAGCGCCACCCACCGCAATCTCGAAGAGGAAATCGGGCAGGGCCGTTTCCGGCAGGACCTCTACTTCCGCATCTGCACGCATATTATAAAAGTGCCCCCTCTGCGCGACCGGCTCGATGACCTGAATTTGCTGGTGAACTATTTTGTTCAGCATACCTGCAAGCAGTTTGGCCTGCCGGACATGGCAGTGCAGCCGGAAACCATTCTCATTCTCAAAAATTACCCCTGGCGTAAAAACAACGTGCGGGAACTGGAAAATATTGTGGAGAGAATGATTATTCATGCCGCAGACAATACCATCCGGCCGCAGGATATTCCCCTGGAAATCCGGGGCGACACGCTCTTGCCGGAAACCGACAATTCCAGGCAGAAAAGTTTTCAGGAATTGAAAAAGCAGGCGGAAAGGATGATTCTGCTGCAGTATCTTCAAAAGAATGACTGGCACATCACCCGGACAGCCGGCGAGCTGAAAATTGCAAATCATTCCAACCTGCTGAAGATGATGCGGCGGCTGAACATCCAGAAGCCGGAAAAAGAAGAACAGTAAAGGTCCCCCGGCCTGTTCTTTTTTGATGCAATCACGCCCCTCTGTGTGTAATTTTCCTTTCCATTTTAACCGGTCCCGGGAGGATATAGAAAATGAAAATTTTTTTAAAGATTTTTGGCATATTCATACTGATCATTATTGCATTAATGATTATCATTCCGCTTTTCTTTAAAGATAATCTGGTGAACCTGGTCAAAGAAAAGGCCAACGAACAGTTAAATGCCAAACTGCAGTTTGAAGATTTCGGAATGAATCTGTTTTCCAGCTTTCCCGACATTTCTTTAAGCGCGAAAAATATTTCTATCGTGAATAAAGCTCCTTTTGCGGGCGACACGCTGGCGCGCATGGAGGCGCTGAACATTGTGGTTGATTTGTGGAGTGCTGTTTTCGGGGATCAGATTATCGTAAAGGGGGTAAGCCTGGAGCAGCCGGACCTGTTGATTTTTGTCGCCGAAGACAGTTCTGCAAATTACGAGATATTTAATGAAACGGAAGAGACAGATACCACCGCCGGTATGAAATTTGACCTCAGACATTATGAAATCAACAATGGCAATTTGGCCTATATCGATAAAAGCTCCGATATCAGAATGATTATGAGAAACATTAATCACAGCGGCAGCGGTAATTTCTCCGCCAATAAGTTCGAAGCGGTGACCGAAACTGAAGTGGAGGAGCTGACTTACGAGATGGAAGGCATCACTTATCTGAGTAAAGCCACAGCGGATCTGGAAATGAAACTGCGGGTCAATGTGCCGGAACAGAAATATACTTTGCTGGATAATGAGCTGTTGTTAAATCAGATGCCCCTGAATTTTGACGGATATTTTAAACTGCTGGACAACGGCACCGAAATGGACCTGAAATTCAGCACACCGGAAGCAAGTTTAACCCAAATTATTTCCATGATACCGGCGGATTTTGCAGAGAATACAGCAGATCTCGAGTCATCAGGCGCGGTAAAATTCAACGGGTATGCCAAAGGCGTTTTAACAGAAGAATCCCTCCCGGAATTTAAAGTCAATCTGGACCTTACCGGGGGAAGATTAAAAAACTCCGATATGCCCGCAGCTATTGAAAATCTGGATTTAAACATGATCGTTGAAAATCCCGGCGGATCCAACGACGCCACCATTCTCAATATCAGCCGGTTTTCTTTTAACCTGAGCGGTGAGCCTTTTACAGGAAATCTGCTGGTAAAAAATTTTGATTCCGGCCCTGTTTTTGATACAGCTTTAAAAGGGCGGGTAAACCTGGCCGAAATAAAAAATGCTTTGAAGCTGGAGGACGTGGAAACTTTGAGCGGGACGGTAACCGCTGATTTCACGGCAGCGGGAAGCCTGGCAAACCTGGAAAAGAACCGCGCCGCCGAAGACATTTCCGCCAGGGGAAAGATTCAGTTCTCTAATATTGTTTATAAAGCAGCAGATCTGGAAGAAATCAGAATAAAAAGCGGGAATCTGAATCTGACACCGCAAAAGATAAATTTGAACAATTTTTCATCTGTTTTCGGTGAAAGCGATTTAAATGCTTCCGGTGAACTGAACAATGTGTTCTCCTATGTACTGAGCGACGGCATTTTAGCGGGGAAGCTTTCGCTGACTTCCAGCTACCTGAATTTAAACCCCTTTATGGCCAGTGAAGGCAATGCCGGGGGAAAGGGAGAGGAAAATAATATCGAATCCATTGAACTGCCCGCCAACATTAACTTTACTGCATCCGCCAAAATAAACACCCTTGTTTACGATAATCTCACGATGAAAAATGTGAATGGAATCATCCTTTTAAAGAATTCCCGCTTAAGCCTGCAAAATTTCCGGACTGAGCTGCTGAACGGGGTGATGACCGCCAGCGGTTACTATGAACAGAAAGAAGGGGCCCTGCCGCAGATTGCTTTTGATCTGGACATCAGTGAATTCAATATTAAAGATACTTTTGAAAAATTTGTTACCGTTCAGAGGTTTGCCCCCATGGCACAATACATTTCCGGCAACTTCGGCGCAAAGCTCAATTTGAATACGCCGCTGGATTCGACCATGACCCCGCTCTGGAACAGTTTCAGGAGCAACGGAACGCTGAATCTGAACCGTGCTGAAATTCAGGATTTCAAACCATTTGAAATTCTGGGAAATAAACTGAACATGGAAGATTTAAAAAATCCCGTTATTAAAGATGTGCATCCTTCTTTTAAGGTGGAAAACGGCAGGCTTATTTTTTCCCCCTTTACTTATCAGGTTGCAGATTATACCACCACGCTGTCCGGTTCAAACGGAATGGACGGGAGCCTGAACTATCAGATGGCAATCGATATTCCCGCCTCCGGGCTGAAGAAAAGCGCGAATCAGGCTATCGGCAATATCCTGAATACAGATTTAAACTTGATTAAGTCTAACCAGGTGACCCTTACCGCCCAGATCGGCGGGTCCATTCAGTCCCCGAACGTTGCCGTAAAAGCCGGGGATATTATATCCGATACCAGAGAACAGGTTACTGAAACGGTAAAACAGGAAGTAAAATCGCAGGTGGATACGCTGAAGAAAGATTTACAAAAGAAAGCCAAAGAAAAGCTGAAAGACCTTTTCAAATAAAAGCGGAATTGAAGTCGAAATGAGTCGAATCGGAGTCATATCAGACACGCACGGACTTCTTCGTCCGCAGGTTTTTGATGTTTTTAGCGGTGCGGATCTCATCCTGCATGCAGGTGATATCGGGGATCCGGAAATTTTGGCTCAATTAAATCAAATTGCCCCCACCGAATTCATCAAAGGGAATGTTGATACGGCAAAATGGGCTGAAGGCTGGCCGGGGAGAAAGCTTGTTCAGTTCGAAAATTATAAAATTTTGCTGATTCATAATATCGATGATCTGAATTTTGATCCCGCTGTTAAAAAACCGGATGTGGTCATCAGCGGCCATTCCCATAAGCCTTCCATTGCCATAAAAGACGGAATTTTATTTTTAAATCCCGGGTCGGCCGGACGCCGGCGCTTTAGACTGCCGGTTACAGTGGCCATTCTGAAAATTGGAAATCGCATTGTTCCTGAAATCGTTTCCCTGCTTGAATAATCCGAAGTATAGCCGACCGAAATCGGCGGATTTCTTTCTTCCTTTGACCTCATCTCCGCTCGTTCAGACATAATTCTCAGAACTTGATTTTTCCCTCTCCCGCTGCAGGCTGAAATGCTTTATCATTATTCCGTGAATCAGGAGCCAGTTCATAATGAATTATGATTTTATTTTAGAAAAGCAGCTATTTAGCCGAATGTGTTAAAGATTACACATTCTTCTCAATCCGCAGCAAATAAACGTGTCCGGAAGGACACCATCCCCCCCCACATACTGCACTGCCTATTTCACCCAAGTTAATGTAAACCTTATGATTAGCGGCGGTCCCTTTTCTTCTGGCACGGCAATTGAAACTTATATTGGGTAAGGAGGACAACACAAATATAACCCCGGAGGTGTAATATGCTTTGGCTCATTTTCATCATTTTACTGGTTTTATGGCTGCTGGGTTTTGTGAGCGGCTATACACTGGGTGGGTTTCTGCATATTCTGTTAATTATTGCCATTGCAGCCATACTCATTCGCCTGATTCAAGGCAGAAGAGCGATTTAAATTTAAACCAATTTTAATTAATCCAATCATCTAAAGGAGGAAGTATCATGGCACGCTTTAAATTTTTATTAGTTTTATTAATGGCACTCGCATTGGGAACGACTCTTATTTCCTGTGCGGATAATGACGCTGATGAGTTTGAAACCGAACGCGACGAATACCGGCTTCGCCTGGAAAATACCGGTGAAGAAATTGACCGTCAAATTGCCGAATTAAGGATGGAAGCAGATCAGACCGGTGATGAAATCGATGAAGAAACACAGCAGAGAATTAATGATCTGGAAGAAGCCGGCGACGAAATCGACCGCAACCTGGAAGAACTTGGCCGCGCCACAAAAGAACAGTGGAGAGATATGAAAACCGGTTTGGACCGATTTTTCGATCGCCTGGACCGTACTTTCGAAATCCGTTACGATGAAGACTATGATTAATTACGATCAATTTAAACTTTGTCTTTGGAGAAACAGCAATAGGAGGTTTTAATTATGGTACCGAAAAGGATTATCCTGACCATATTGATCGTATTTGGACTGACAGCTCTTCCGGCGTATTCCCAACTGGAAAGCCGCGAATCAGGGATGGGTCTTGGCGTTGTTGGGGGTGTGCTGCGCGGCGATACGGACTTCGGGCGCTCTGATGATGTTGACCTGCTGCTGCGGGGTTTTCTGCGATATCACATCGCGGGACCGCTGAGCGGTGAGCTGGGCGGAGGTTATGGGGTTATCAAAGATAAAGACCCGAGCGAGTTTTACCGCACCCGTCTTTATCCCATAGAAAACCGTTTTCTGTTCAGTCCTTTTAGTTTGAAAAGATTTAACATTTATGCTTATCTCGGTGTGGGAACAATTTATTATAAGTCGGAAGATTTTCCACCCAACAGTACCGAGGGGAACGAAAATTCCGGCTGGACCGGTTTTGTTCCCGGCGGTTTAGGTATTCAGATCGGGCTGACGGATGTTACGGCATTCGAACTTAATGCCGGATACAATCACACTCTGATTGACAAGCTGGAAGCCTATGAAGATAATAAGAATGATGGTTACTGGAGTCTCGCTGCAGGGCTGAGCTTTCACTGGCCCAGCGGTTCCGCTGACCCAGACGGAGATGGTCTGACCAATGATCAGGAGAAGGAACTGAACACGGATAAGAATAATGCGGACACCGACGGTGACGGACTGACCGATGGCGCCGAGTTCAACAAATACCAGAGCAATCCTCTGTCTACCGATACTGATGGAGACGGGTTGAACGATTATGCAGAAGTAATGGATTATAAAACCAATCCCACCAAAAAAGACACTGACGGCGACGGTCTGGACGATAGTGCTGAATTGAACCAGTATCAGACGGATCCGCTGAACAAGGACACCGATGGCGACGGCTTAAGCGACGGGGAAGAAGTCAACCAATATAAAACGAATCCCCTGAAAAAGGACAGTGACAGAGACGGGCTTTCCGATGGTGCTGAAGTCAATGACTATAAAACCGATCCGCTGCAAGCAGACAGTGACGGCGACGGGCTGAATGATGGTGCAGAAGCAAATCAGTACAAAACTGACCCATCCAAAGCCGATACGGATGGCGGCACCATTAACGATGGAGAAGAAGTGCAGCGCGGCACCAATCCGCTGGACAAAAGCGATGATGTGGAACAGCCCAAGCTGCTGGGTGCCGGAGTGGGCGTACCCGTTATACTGGAAGGCATTTATTTTGAACTGAACAGCGCAAAGATTACACCTGAATCCGACCAGGTGCTGGACGAAGTGGTCCGGACACTCAAAGAATTCACTGACGTGAATGTGGAAATTGTGGGCCACACGGACAGCCAGGGACCGGAAGATTACAACATGCAGTTGTCGCAGAAACGTGCAGATTCGGTAAAGGATTTTCTGGTGCAGAACGGCATTGCCGCTAACCGGATCACCACCCGCGGTATGGGCGAGAGTAAACCGATTGCCAGCAATGAAACCAAAGCCGGCCGTCAGAAGAATCGCCGTATCGAATTTATCCGCACTAAATAGGGCGGGTTAGGTTTCTGAGGAATAAAATTCCGCGTTCTTTCTATAGAAAAGGGCGCGGAATTTTTTGGAATAACCGCAAGGAGGAAAACCAAAATGAAACGGCATATGAAAACTATTCAGCTTGTCATTATTTCCATCTCCTTATCAATATTCAGCTTAATACCGCTGCAGGCACAGGAAACCACTTTTGGACTGCGCACCGGTATTTACAGCGATCCGGGTGATTTATTTATCGGGACCGAATTGCTGACCCCGATTAATGAAAACATCTATTTTAACCCTAATCTGGAATATGTGTTTATTGAAAACGGGGACTACCTGACCCTGAATTTCGATGCCCATTATGATTTTGATACCAACAGTAATTTGTATATCTGGGCAGGCGGCGGCCTGGGAATTCTTTATCTGAATCCCGATGGTCCGGTGGACAGCCAGACCGCTCTGGGATTGAATATGCTTTTTGGACTGGGTTTAAAAACATCGGGCCGGCTGGTGCCCTATGTGCAGGGAAAAGCCATTATCAGTGATAACAGCGATTTTTCCCTCGGGTTGGGAATCCGCTTTTAATTAGTCCCGGTAATGAAACAAATGCCGTTGCATGTAAATAAATCACGTCAATAAAAAAGGGAGAAAGAAATGAGATCACAATTATGGGGGAAACTCCTGCTCGTCCTGCTGGCATTTACCTTTTTTCCGGCCGCACAGGTGGAGGCACAGGGAATTAATCTGGGGCCGCAGTTGGGCTATTTTAAATCGCAGGATGCCGAAAAAGGGAGAATGATGTACGGTGTAGCTGCCCGGGTAAAACTGCTGCCCATGATCGGCGTGGAAGGCTCCATTAATTACCGCCAGGAAAAATATGTTGATGGTGCGGTAACAGTCCGGAGCTGGCCGGTAATGGTCACCGGTTTGATTTATCCGCTGCCCCTTATTTACGGTGCCGCCGGGTTCGGCTGGTATAATACCACCTTCGATTATGATCAGGATATGTTTGGATTTGAAATTAAGGATCAGACCACCCAGAGCGTGGGCTGGCATTTCGGGGCCGGTGTAGAGCTGCCGGCCGGCGGAATGAAGCTGACCGGAGACATCCGTTATGTTTTCCTGAACTATGACTTTAAAGATTTGCCCACTTCCGAAGACATAAACAGCAATTTTTACGTGATCACCGTCGGGCTCTTATTCGGGATTTAATTCTGCACGGAAAACGGGTTGCTTCCCTTTTTAGGGGAAGCAACTCTATCTTTTTCATATCTGCAAAATTTCCCTTCCTTTAACTTTACCATTTCTTTATTCCCAGAATACCCTTTATTTTAGAAAAACAGAGCCATTAAACAAAACAACTGATTTAACAGCGGCAAGTAGAAAAAAATGGATTATCTGATTATATCGCTGGTGGCGCTGCTGGTAGCGGGGCTCACTTTTTTCTCCGGATTCGGGCTCGGCACCCTGCTGATGCCGGCATTTGCCATCTTTTTCCCGGTGGAGGTTGCCATTGCCGCCACTGCGATTGTTCATCTGCTGAATAACCTGTTTAAAGTGGCACTGGTGGGCAGGCATGCCCATATGAAAACCGTGCTGCTCTTCGGAATTCCAGCAGTGGCGCTGGCATTTGCCGGCGCCTGGCTGCTGAACTACTTTACGGCACTTCAGCCGCTGGCCGAATTCTATTATTCCGGCATCCAGTTTGTGATTACACCGGTAAAACTGGTGATTGCCCTGCTGATGATAGTTTTTGCCGTTTTTGAACTGCTGCCCTCCATGCGTGACCTGAAAATCAGTTACCGTTACATTCCGGCAGGCGGCGCCCTGTCCGGATTCTTCGGCGGATTATCCGGGCATCAGGGGGCGTTGCGGACAGCCTTCCTGATGCGGGCGGGATTGTCCAAAATGCAGTTGATCGGCACGATGGTGGTTTGCTCGGTGCTGGTGGATGTGGCCCGGCTGCTGGTTTACGGGCTGACTTTTTTTGAGCGGGATTTCGGGATGATGCAGCAGCAGGGCGGATTCGGGCTGGTTGTTGCCGGTTCACTGGCAGCATTTATTGGTTCTTTCTTCGGCTCCCACCTGCTGCATAAAATTACTCTGAAACACCTGCGGCTGCTTATTGCCGCCATGCTGCTGCTCATTGCCCTGGCGCTGGGCAGCGGGCTGATTTGAAGATCTTTTAATACCAGGCTGCAACATAACTATCGGTCTGAGCTGTTGTCGAAGAAGGACAAAAG
>JBAPTX010000212.1:0-2788 GCA_049282375.1 Calditrichia bacterium | reverse complement strand
GCTCTGAAAAATACGCTCCTCTTTGTTTCGGGATGTTATCCGGGTTTGATTGTCCGGCAGGGCAGTCACCGTCCACTCCACAAAGCTGGTATCACTTTTTTCCAAAACCTGATAGAGATAGCTTTCGGGATATGCAACCGCAGTCATTACCGCTACCAGCAGAATTTGAAGCATTATATTCATAAAAACAGTTTCCCCTGAAGCAGGCCTGATTCTCTATTATATAATGCAACCATTTTTAAAACACCTGCAAAAGTCAAAAAAATCTCCCGGTGATTCCGGAAATTTTTTCCGGCGGGCAGTGGCCGCCTTGGTTTTTACAGCCTGGCACAGGCAATTATTTCATTCAACTTTATCAATTATTTTGATATTTACTTTTTAATCAGATATATTGCCTTGCATTTATATATCGGATTAAAATTTCACATATTTAATAATTTTCCTTGCTCTATAAAATCACATCAACTTAACGCACCTTTGTTCATGTCGCGATGCTATTCATACATTCTGTTGTTAATTTGTCAGCTTGGTATTATTCCGGCCATTCTGCCGGAAGGACTCCTTTATGGCGGTGAAGGGGAAGCCGGAATGCCCTTAATCCGTAATTATCTTCCCAGCGAGTATAACGCAGGTTTCGACAACTGGAGCATTCTGCAGGATCAACGGGGTTTGATGTATTTCGGGAACGGCACCGGTGTGCTGGAGTTTGACGGCGTATCCTGGCGGTTAATTAAAATCCCCAACGGCAGCGCAGTCCGCTGCCTGGCAATGGATGCTGACGGGCGCATTTATGTGGCGGCTGTTTCTGATTTCGGATACCTGGCGCCGGACAGCCTGGGCCGGCTGTCCTTCATTTCACTGCGAAAGTATCTGGGGGAAAACCGTCCGCAACTGGGCGATGTCTGGAGCGTTCGCTGCGCTTCCCACGGAGTCTATTTTAAAACAGCAACTCAGCTTTTCCGCTGGAAAGCCGGGCGGATTAAAATCTGGGATCCGGTAATTTCCTACCGGGTATATAATGTGGATGACGAGATTTATGTCCGCAATAATGGCGTGGGGCTGATGAGAATAAGCGGGGATTCCCTGCTGCCGGCCCCCGGCGGCAGTCAGTTTGCCGCTACCGGTGTTTTTAACATGCTGCCTTTTCCCTCCCAATCCGCCACCACTGCCAAACAGGTACTGATCACAACAAACAAGAAAGGATTGTTCTTATACAATGGCCTTTCCTTTACTCCCTATAACACAGAAGCAGATCCCTTTCTGAAGGAAATGCAGATATACAATGCCGCCAGGCTGGCGGACAGTTCTTTTGCATTTGCCACTCAGCGCGGCGGAGTGGTTATTATCGGCGGCAACGGCAAAGTTAAACAGATGCTCAACGCCTCCAACGGGCTGCTGAGCCCGATTGTTTATGGCGTTTATCCGGACCGTCAGGGCGGTTTGTGGCTGGCCATGAATGATGGTCTCGCGCGGGTGGAAACCCCTTCTCCTTTTTCTTATTTCGGACGGAATCTGGGGATCCGCACCTCTGTAAATAATGCGCTCCGGTTTGCCGGCCGGCTTTATGTTACCAATGACTTCGGATTAAGCTGCCTGACAGAATCCGGGATACCCGGGCAGCCTGCCCGCTTTTTTCCGGTGCCGGAGGTGGATAAACCCGGATTACACCTTCTGGCTGCAGACGATAATTTGCTGATCGCTTCCAACGGCGGGATTTTTCTGATGCGGCCGGACGGCGGGATCAAAAAACTTGCCTATTGGACATCCAACTATCTTTGCCGCTCCCGCATCAATCCGGACATGATTTATGCAGGCGCCATGGACGGGCTTTATGTACTCCGGAAGCAGGGGAATGAATGGATTCCCGGCAGCCGGATAACCGCCCTGAGAGATAATATCAGTCAGGTGCTGGAAACTGAAAACGGAGACCTTTGGCTGCGCTGCCGGAATCTGGGTGTGATTCATCTGCAAAAAGATTCCACACAAAGTTCAGTGGAATTTCTTTTCAAAAAGACCCGGTATGATTACGGCGTGGAAACTTCTTTCCGGGTTTTTCACCTCCTTTCCGCGGGGGGAGAAATCTTATTCGCCACCAGTAAAGGGCTGAAGCGCTTTGATGAGGCGCAGAACAGGTTTGTTCCGGCTGACGTTTTTGGAAAAATGTTTTCCGATTCCACCCGCATTATTTTGGAAGCAGTACAGGATGCACAGCAGCGCTGGATCCTGATCAGCAGTGCCGCCGGTCATGTTGAATTGGGGACGGCAGCGCCGCAGCAGGACGGGGGTTATGCCTACCGTCCCGATCAGCGCCTCAAAGGCCTTGATCTCAGTAATGTTTTCAGCATCTATCCTGAACCACTGCCGGGCGGTAACAGCAATATTTACTGGGTAAGCACTGCGGACGGGCTGGTTCGCTTTGATCCGCGAATCAAAGTCCCCAGTAAAAAACCGCTGCCGCCGCTGATCCGGCGGGTGATGGTCAGCAGCGATTCCAACATTTACTGGGGTGCTTCCGGAGGATCCGCTTCGCAGCTTAAAAGTGAAAGCAGAACCTTTTCATACAGTGATAACAATATTGTTTTTGAATTTGCCGCACCCGATTTTGATAAACCGTCCGCCAGTGAATATCAATTCTTTCTGCAGGGAAACGACAAAGACTGGTCCCCCTGGACAAAAGATCACCATAAGGAATACACCAATCTGGGCGGCGGTAAATATCAGTTCCGGGTGCGCACCCGCGACCTGTTCGGAGAAGTCAGTGAAGCGGCCGCTATGAAATTTGTTATTC
>JBAPTX010000211.1:0-5264 GCA_049282375.1 Calditrichia bacterium | reverse complement strand
CCTGGGTTCGCTGATCGAAGCGGTGACTATTGTGGGGTCCCTGTTTTACGGGACTATTCTGGGCATCTTCCTCTGCGGTTTTTATCTAAAATTCCTGAAGGGAACGGCAGTGTTCTGGGGCGCGATTCTGGCGGAACTGCTGGTTCTCTATTGTTTTTTCTTCACTGGACTGACATTCCTGTGGTTTAACCTGGTGGGCTGTTTCGGCGTAATTCTGCTGGCGCTGCTTTTTAATGTGTTCAGCAGCGCCGAAAGCCGGCAGGGCTAGGGGGTATAAAAGTATAGGGGGTATAAGGGCCTGTTGGTGTTACGACGCTTACGCTGTCATCCTGAATATTTCGTCAACACTTCGGCCCCCTCTGTGCTGAGCTTGCCGAAATGCTCGGTTTGACAGTGGCCGGAATTATTTACCCTGCACTTTTATGCCTATCTCCGCGAGTCTTGCATCTTGCTTCTTCTCTTTTCCCCTGCTTCTATTTTCTCCACTCTTCCAGCAGTTTTTCATTTTCGGCATAATTAAAGGGGCGGTTTTCCATTTCACCTCCCATTTTCAGCGCTTCCTCCATGCGGCGAATCGCCTCCTGCTTCTTCCCTTCTTTCGCCAGATAGCGTGCATCCAGGCTGGTATTCCAGTAATTGCGCTCTGCCATAAGGGAAATGTCCAGCCAGCGGCGGCCCTGCTGCAAATTCAGGTCTCTGTCCAGGGCAAAGCCGGCTGCCTGATACCCCCGGCGCCAACTCAGCTGCTGGTTTGCTTTCCCGAGAACCAGCGAATCGGTTTCCACACTAATGGTGAAAGGCACTTTGAGTTTTTCCCAATAGAGCACTGCATCCGCAGACTTTTCGTGCAAATTTTCAAAAACAAACAGCATCCATTCATGCATCTCCGCCTGCTGCGGATTTACCTGCACCCGCAGCGCATCTTCAGATTCCTGGTAACCATCGGCTCCCCAAAGCCCGGTATTTTTATTGAAAATAACCGTCCATTGATTTTGGGAAGGTATGGTGAACAGGCTGTATTCTCCCTGAGGCAGCTTTTGGCCGTTTATTTTCACATCGGTGCTGAAACTGATTTTAGTGGCTTCATTGGCGCCGGTCCGCCAGATTTCATTATAAGGCACCAGTTCGCCCCAGATGGTACGTTCCTTTACCCCCGGACGATGATAATCAATTTTCACTTCTGTAATGCCGATTTTCTGCATTACGCCGGCGGTGGGACTGGTGCGGGGCAGTTCGAGCTGGCTGTACAGCGGCGAAGTTGCCGCTATCAGGAAAAGCAGTAAAATTGAAATACCATTACGGATACTTGTATCGAAACTCATGTGCATCTCCTTTTATGGTTTTATTATTGCTCGGAATAAGAATTCGAATTTAAGGAGAGACGGAATCACTCCCAACTAAAATCGGAGGGAATTTGTTTCCGGACTCCAAAACAGAAATTTCAGCCGAACTGGGCCGTCCGGCAGATCGGTTTTCGTTGTTCACTGCGATGTGCAGGAAGAATATAAATGATTAAAAAATCAAATAGCTGTTATTCCGGCATGAACCCACTGAGTGCGGTTTGCACAATGAACTGTTTTTCTGTCCGGGATGACCGGAGGTGACTGTCTTTTCAGCTTGAAAAGGATAGTCTGATTTTTGCCGATTTATATATCATAAAAAAAAGCCCGGCGGAGAACAACCGGGCCTGAATTGCACAAAAACTTTATTTCATCAATATCAGTTTGCGCACCTGTGTGTATTGTCTGCCGCTGGCCAATCCTTTCGCCGTTAGGCGGTAAAGATACACACCGCTGGAAAATCCGGCCGAATTCCAGACCTGCCTGTAAAATCCGGGCGCCTGAATACCGCTTTTAACGATTGCCACCCGCGAGCCCAGAATGTTATAAATCTCGATGCTGATTTCGCTACGCTCCGGCAGGGCGTAGGGAATGGTGGTCGCCGGGTTAAAGGGATTGGGATAGTTCTGCTGCAGGGCAAAATCCTGCGGTATTTTGGGCAGCGGGGGCTCAATACCGGAAGGCGGCATCCCCATCACCGTCCGGATATGGAAATCGCCGCTGAATAAGGACCAGCCGGTGCCGTCATCCCGCATGGAGCGGTTGTACACGGCCGGTGAATCATACAATTGCGACATCCCCAGCGTAGCGGGTAGTTGATATCCCACCCAGAAATCAGTTCCGGGCTGCAGGTTCATGCTGCGCAAATCCACTACCGTCCAGGCTTCCGGATGGACCACAGTGGATTGGGGCATTACTTTAAAGGGGGAAACTAAATCCGCACCCAGCACGCCGCCGTTATCCGCCCAGACGTGCACGGTTATACTGTCCAGCGGATGACTGGAGTCGGTGTAAATGCGCAGCAGCACCGCCGCGAGTTCTGTATACTGGGCCGGCGTGGTGATGCGGGTGGCAATTTTCTCGGAGGGCGCCAGTTCCACGATGTATTCGGGATCCCCGTCATCATAGATCATGTGATAACCGGCGATATACTTCATGGTATCGCTGATCACGGTGTTGGGCATGGCCGCATTGTCCGTTGCTTCCAGGAAGTAGGAAATTGTTGATCCGGCCTGGTAAGGCGGAATCACAAAATAGAAGGAATCATTGGAAACGTTGTAGGGCTGAATAGTGTATTGGGTGGGCAGCACATCATCAATCCAGTAGGTAAGGCTGACATCGGCCACCCCGGAAAGATCGGTGATTTTTGCGGCAAAGTAAAAGCTGTCCGGCACGCCCTGATAATGCATGGGGGGATTGTAAACCATGTGCGGCGGACTGTTGTCTTCCGTTAACCCGATTATTTTAACATCATCCACATACATGCCGTCGGTTTCGTAACCGCCGTCCGAAACCAGCCGGAAGCGGATGCGCACGTCCGCCTTCCCGGCGAATGCGCCCATGTCAATTTCTTCCCGGGTAAAAGTGGTTACCACTCCTTCCCCGTTATAGGTTTTCAAATGATACCAGGTTGAACCGCCATCATCGCTGGCTTCCAGATAACAGTAATCGAACCCTGTTTCCAGCTCATATTTTGTATAGAATTCTAGTGTGGCGCCGAAAAAACTGCTCAGGTCTACACCGGCAGCCATGGCCCCGATGAGATTGGCGTTGGAGGGGTAATTACCCCCGGGAGAATCGGTGAATGAATTGGAAGGGGAGTGGGAAACAGCGGTGGTCAGTGCCCAGTCTCCGGTCCAGTTGCCGGAGCCGCTTTCGAAATCATCTTCAAAAACCACCTGATCGGTCATTTCAACCTCGATACGCAGCAGGGGATCATGAATTTCGTTATCGCGGAACGTCGCCCAGACGCCGGTATATTCCCATGCCTGCCGGGAGCCGATGGAGTTTTCATCAATGCCGATGCCGGAGGAACCGTCGCCGGTCATCATCCAGGTCATATAAACCGCCCCGTCATTAATTACAATATTGGAATCGGCAATCATCTGGAAATACCAGCCTTCACTGGCGGCGGAGAGCTGCCGGGAGATGAGCAGCGTTCCCGGTTCCCCGTTTGGCCCGTCATCATCGTATAACTGCAGCATTACGGGCAATGTGCCGGTTCCCAGATAGGCCGCCATTGTATTTACTTTAACCGGATACACCGGCGGCACATAGCGAACGGCCATGCCGCCCTGACCGCCGGACCAGGTCCATAAATTTTCCGAAGAGTTGTCATCAAAATAGAGTTCGCCGGGGAGGGCAACAGCATGAAGTTCCACCTGTTTTTCATCGTTGCTGGTCACCATATCGCCGGCCAGGGTGGTGCGGACATTCAGGGTGTAATCCCCCGCTGCGACTACTACCCATGCAGAGGGGAACATCGCTTCAAAAGTCTCCCCTGCTTCCAGCGTATCCACCCAGACAGAATCCGAATAATGAATTGTGCCGGCGGGATAGGATTTCAATTCGGCCACTGCATAAAAATCACCTTCATTCTGATTTCCGGTATTCTGCAGGGTGGCGTTCGGCTGAAATGCGCCGCCCTCTTCAATAAAAAATCCGCCGGAAATATCATTCTGTACCCGTTGCACCCCAATATCATGCACCGCATAGCTGGACGACTGGGGATAATAAAATTTAATGGCATAATTTGCCGGAATGGCATTGGTGTTGTAACATTCAATCCCGATATCGCCCGCTACATTTTCGATGCCCACCATACCCGCATCGTCAAAAAAGGCGCCGGTCTGCGGACCGTAATTGAAGGTAATGGAAGTATCCACCATGGAGAGGATGACCTGAAAACTGTGGGAACCGGTAGGGCCGGTGGTATTCCAGGCCGGCACATTTTCGAAAGAAACGATCAGGGTATCATTAAAATTGCTCCAGTAGTGAACCGCACCGCCGGTGGAAGGATCGAAATCGGCGGTGTAAAAGCAGACCACATCATTGGGCGGCAGGGTATTGGGAATGGCGCTGAAGGGATGGCTGAGCTGCCCGGCCCCGCTGAAGCGGATATACCCGTTGGAACCCACATAGAATTCAGTGACATCGTACCAGTAATAGCGGAAGGGAAACCCGATAAAAAAGGGTCCCACAATATTATCATCGCCAAGTCCGGTTACCTGGAAACCGCCGGAAGAAATATCTATCCAGTTTACGGCAGGTCCTCCGGGCGCCAGATTATCCTTTGCGGTATATCCGTACGTATCCGGCCCCCAGTTGGCGCGGGTGGACGTCACCGGTTTATTCACCTTTTGATCAGTTGAAACTGCGGCATCCAGCCAGTAAAAAAATCCCAGAAAAAGCACTGCCAGTATCATACTTCTCATGGCACGTCTCCTCTCGGTTAAATGGAATGTTTTTTATCTATGGAAAAGCAGTTTCGTTTGTGGCGATCCCTTTGTTCTAAAAATGATAAAATCAATTTATTTCAATATTCAGAATTTATCAAGGTTTAATCGGGCAAAATATTCGGACAGGCAAATTCATGTTTTCAAATGAAATGTAAGGCCATTGGCTGAAACGGCTGCTTCCGCATAGCGGCTACTATTTGGCGGTACCGTTGCTGCGGAAGCATTCAGTAACCCACCGCCAAAGGGTCGTCGGGTGATTCCGAAGGAATCGTATCGGGACGACCATTTACCACCACCGCAGCAGCAGCTTGCCGGTACTTTTGCACTGATTTGCCGCCCCAATTTATTTCAGCAGCAGCATTTTACGGCTTTGCACAGCATCGGCAGTCTGCAACTGATACACATACACCCCGCTGGCGGCTTCCCGCCCGGCATCATCCCTGCCGTCCCATTTTACCGTATGCTC
>JBAPTX010000210.1:0-5071 GCA_049282375.1 Calditrichia bacterium | reverse complement strand
ATTGTCGATTCCTTTCCCACTTCCCGGAAAGGGGTTGTACTGCGTGCTTCCGCGGACAGGGTAAGCCGGGAAGAAATGGATGCAATTATTAACCGGCTGCTTGCCCGGCAGTATTATCCCAACGTTCAAACCAATAACGGCAGTATCTACCTGCATATAATGCGGCAGAAGGTTAAAAAAGCGACACCGCGGGTCTGGGTGAACGGATTGCTGCTGTTACTCACCATCTTTACCACTATGGTGGCGGGAGCCTATATGCAGGGCAGGGACATCCTGCTGGATTTTGGCAACATCATTTACGGGTGGCAATATGCATTTGCAGTTCTGCTCATTTTAACCACACATGAAATGGGGCATTACCTGGCCGCCCGCTACCATCAAATGAAGGTTACGCTGCCCTATTATATTCCGCTGCCGCTGCCGGGATTCCATTTCGGTACTCTTGGCGCATTTATCCGAATTAAATCGCCCATCCCCAGCCGGGTTGCCCTGCTGGATGTCGGTGCCGCCGGGCCGCTGGCAGGTTTTATTATGAGCCTGCTTATCCTGGCTATCGGTTATTTTCGACTTCCCGATCTGGCCGGTATTATTGCTTTCGTTGAAACCATCCACCCGTGGGATATCAATATTGAAGGTTATAATATTATCATGGGCACATCTCTGCTTTTTTCATTTATCAACGATATTCTGGCCGGCGGACGGCTGCCGATGAATGAAATTTATCATTTCCCGTTTATTTTTGCCGGTTGGATCGGGTTGCTGGTTACCGCAATAAACCTGATCCCGATCGGGCAGTTGGATGGCGGGCATATTCTCTATTCGCTGCTGGGACGCCGGGCCCGTACCTTCGGCATTCTTGCATTCCTGCTGTTGCTGGCACTCAATTTTGTATTGATTGTGCAGTATTTTTCCTTTGTATGGGTGCTTTGGATTATCCTGATTTTTGTGCTGATCGGTTTTCGCCATCCGCCCACCATTAAGGATGATGTCAATTTATCCAAGCGCCGGCGCAGGATTGGCTGGCTTTCCCTTGTTATTTTTTTAGCCTGTTTTTCGCCCATGCCCATTTACATCACCTAGTTCTGCAAAAGGGAGCTTTTTATACCAATGATATACCTGATTATTTTTTTGGCCGTTATTCTGGTCGGGTTTGCTGTATTGATTTTTCTAAGAAAGCTGCAGTTCGATGCCGTTCACAATAATTTTCTGGATATTGTGGACCGGTACGGTGGAAAGGTGGTCCGCGGCGGGTTTGCAGTGCGCCCCCGTTATACCGGCAGTTACCGGAATAATAATGTTTCCATCTCCATTTCTGCTGAAAAACGAGAGAAAAACAAGCCCCGACAGTTTTTCATTTCCCTTTTTTATCAGTCTGCGGCGAATGCCAACTTTACTGTTATGGCCAAAGACTGGCTGAAGCTGCAAAACGGGAAAAATCAGAAGAACCGGATTTTCAAAAATGTGGGAAATGAAAAATATGTTCTGGAGGTAACGGAAAAAGAATTGATGAATCAACTTGATATTCCCGGAATTGAAGAACAAGTGTTAAAACTGGATCCCTTTGCCTATGTGCTGGTTTCTAAAAAGGGGATTCTGCTGGAAAGGCTTTCCACCAATCTGATTGCCGATACCGAATTCAGGCACATGGAAGTGTTACTGGACGGTGTTTACGAATTAAGCCGCTTAAATGAAAAGAAGCCGTTATAGTTGCAGGCAGGAGCCGGGAATGCATTTGTCTCTTGTGAATCTGCAAATAAATTATCGCAGCAGCGAACTCACCGATTTTTTCTGATTAATATTATAAATCACTTTTGCGAAGAGCGGCGCGACGCTGACTTCCCGGTACCAGCCGGTATTTTCAACAAAGGCTTCGCCCCAGAATACCGCATCGGTGCCGATCACCATTTTAATTACCCCGTCATCATAAGCACGGTCAATTTTTTCCACGGCGTTTCCGTTAAAAAAGGGAAGGCTTACCACTACATAAATATCCTTTGCTCCCTTTTCCTTTAACAGTGCCGCCGCCTGAATCAGGGTATTTCCGGTGGCAATCATATCATCTACAATCAACACATCTTTATCTTTGACTTCCCCCACCAGGCGCATGCTTTCCACTTTGCTGGTTTTACTGTAATCACGGGCTTTATCCACAATGGCCAGCCCGGTTTCCAGCCGCTTGGAATAGTGCCGGGCCCGCTCCGCGCTGCCCACATCAGGCCCGGTAACCACCAGATTGGAGGTATCCAGTTTCTGCACATTTTGCAAATAGTCAATAATTTCGCCGGAGGCGTGCATATCCTCCATTTTTGTGTAGTTGAAGAATCCCTGAATGGCCTCGGCGTGCACATCCAGCGTCAGCACCCGCTGGGCGCCGGCGATTTCCAGAAGACTGGCAATCAGTTTGGCGCTGATCGCTTCGCGGCCCTTGCGGCGCTCCTGCCGGGCATAGGGATACTGCGGAATAACAGCGGTGATATGATCGGGGTCCGCCTGATAGGCGGCGTGGATGGCGGTTACCAGCGCCATTAAATTGTCATTTGTGGAGCGGTCGCTGAGCGGATCGTCGATGCACTGAATAATATACAGGTCATCCCCGCGGATGAACTCATCAATAACAACCTTTACTTCGTCATTGGGGAATACGGTTTCCTTGCTGCAGGTGAGCTCATAATTCCCTTCTTTGTTATCTTTCTTCGCAATGCGGTTCAGTTCATCAATTACCCGTTTGGCAAATTTCTTACCCGAATTGCAGGCCATTACCGAAAGGGTCCCGCGGGATTGAGTGGGAGGAAGCTGCATACCATTTTCCTTCTGGTTTTTCGGGTTCAAGATTCATTCCTTTTTTGAAAATGCTGCCGGACGATCTCCAGCAGTTTTGGATGGCTCTCCGGCGTTCCGGCCACAATATATCCGCTGCTTAGAAAACTGTTTTCACCCTGGAAATCAGAAACGAGTCCACCCGCCTCCCGGATCAGCAGGCTGCCGGCGGCAATATCCCATGCTTTAAGGCCCAGTTCCCAGAATCCTTCGAAGCGTCCCGCGGCGGTATAGGCCAGATCCAGTGCGGCCGAACCGCAGCGGCGAATCCCGCTGCAGGCCAGAAATATCTTTTCAAAAGTCAGCAGATAAGCCGGCAGGTTGTATTTTGCCCGGAAAGGAAAGCCGGTGGCCACCAGCCCGGCGGATAGCTGTTCTTTGCTGATACTGATTTTGTGGCCATTTAAAAATGCGCCTTTATTTTTTTCCGCGGTAAACAATTCCCGGTGAACCGGATCATATACCACGCCGGCGATGATTTCATCCGCTTTCTGCAGGGCAATGGAAACCGTAAAAAAAGGTACCTGTTGAATATAATTTTTGGTGCCGTCCAGCGGATCGACAATCCAGAGATATTCTTTGTCGCGGTTCCGGGAAGTGCCTTCTTCCGCCAGAATACCGTGGCAGGGGAATTTTTTCTGCAAACTGTCTGTGATCATTTTTTCGGATTGCCGGTCCACTTCGGTAACGAAATCGTTTTTTGCTTTTTCATCCACCTGTGCTCCGGTCAAACTGCCGCGTTTTTCCAGCAGGTAAGCGCCGGCCTGTTCAGCGGCTTCTTTAGCGACTTTCAGAAATTCTGCCATAACCCACCGGGTTTACAGTTTAATATTGCCGAATTCTTTTAATTTACTGATCACCAGCTCTTTTATTTCCTGCAGCCGTTCTTCGGTTTTAGCCTCGAACCGCAGCACCAGCACCGGCTGTGTGTTGGATGCCCGCACCAGACCCCAGCCATCGCCAAAAAGGATGCGCACCCCGTCCACATCAATAACTTCATATTTTTCTTTAAAATATTCGGCGGCTTTTCGGGCGATCCGGAATTTTTCCTCGTCAGAGGAGGCTTCCGCCCGGATTTCCGGAGTGGTATGGTATTCCGGTACATCTTCCAGCAGTTCCGATAATTTTTTATCCTGGCGGGAAATCAGTTCAATTAAACGTGCCGAAGCATAGAGGGCATCGTCGTAACCGTGGTAGCGGTCGGCAAAGAACAAATGGCCGCTCATTTCCCCGCCAATTGTAGCGCCGGTTTCCTTCATTTTTTTCTTTAACAGGCTGTGGCCGGTTTTCCACATGATGGGCTCGCCGCCGGCTGCTTCTATGGCCTCGGGCAGTGCCTGAGAGCACTTCACTTCAAAAATAATTTTCTGGCCCTTCTTTTCCCGCAGAGCATCGCGGCCGAACAGTATCAGCAGGCGATCCCCCCAGATAATTTCGCCGCGGTCATCTATTACCCCTAACCGGTCTGCATCTCCATCATAAGCGATGCCGACATCCGCCTTTAAAGAAAGGACCTGTTCTTTTAAATCGGCAATATACTCGGGAATTGTGGGGTCGGGATGATGATTGGGAAAGGTTCCGTCCGGTTCGCAGTACATAAAATAAGAATCCACGCCCAATGCCTGCATCAATTTTTCGGCTACCAAAGATCCGGCGCCGTTGCCGCAATCCACTACAGCTTTTATTTTGCGTTTCATGTTCAGGCGGCCTTTAATATCCTTGATGTAATCAGGAATTAAGTCTACCTGCTCCACAGCGCCTTCGCCGCTGAAAAAATCTTCAGTTTTGATGATCTGATACAGTTTCTGGATATCCTCCCCATAGATGGAAGATTGTCCCACGGACATTTTAAATCCATTGAATTCCGGCGGATTGTGGCTGCCGGTTATCATTACACCGCCGTCAACATTCAGTTTAAAAAGTGAGAAATACTGGATAGGAGTGGGGACCGTGCCGATGTCGATCACATTTACACCTGTGGCGGTCAGCCCTTTAATCAGTGCCGCACGGAAGCGCTCGGTGGAGAGCCGCACATCACCCCCCACCGATACTTTTTGGCCGCCCTGCCGCTGTAAATAGGTGCCGAATGCTTTTCCGATCAATTCAACTATTTCATCATTCAAATCCTCGTCAACAACTCCCCGAATATCATATTCGCGAAAAATATAAGGATTCACAGGGGTCATAAAAAATCTCCATCACTCGTTCAGTCGCATTTTTAGAGCCTGAATTTATGGCAAGGCCCCTTTTAATC
>JBAPTX010000209.1:0-12421 GCA_049282375.1 Calditrichia bacterium | reverse complement strand
TGATAATATCCCAATAAGAAACGGGTATTTAGTTAAAATTTAATTACTCATATAATCTGATGAAATTTCTTGGTTGATTTTAACCGGCCTGAAAATTTCTTCCTGCATGATTCCCTGCCCTTCAACTTAAAAAGCAGTTACAACTGACTAAGACAACATGGCGCTTATATCTGTTGCCTTTTGATAAAATTTTTTGTCAGGTTTAATTCTTTTCAAATAAAATGATTCAGCACGGCCATTTATATCTCACATTTCTCTTCAATTCAGGAAGTCAGCACAGTTTTCTTATTTGAATCTTTTATGAGCCCTGCGTGATACTTGCGTGATAGATAATCGTTAAGATGCCGCCAGTTAAACAAACAAAAGGAGCGCGACATGTTACGTAAATTGTGGTTTTTAGTTATAGCAACAGTATTAATTGTGGCCGGGTGCGAGAAGGATGATAACGGGCCGAATCCGACCGGCTCCAATAAAATTGCCATCACCCTTCAGAATGCACCCATGCTGCAAAATGGTTTCCATTATGAAGGATGGGCCATTATCGACGGTAATCCCGTCTCCACCGGCAAGTTCAATGTAAACAGCAACGGAGATATCACAGATTTAAATAATAACGTGATAATGGGGGGCGAATTTTCCACCAATACTGATATTTCCGATGCCTCCGCAGTTGTGCTGACGATTGAACCCGACGGGGATAACGATACCACACCGGCAGAAACCCATGTGCTGGCCGGGGATGTGCAGAATAAAGCAGCCACACTGACCGCCGGAAACAGTAAAGCACTTGGGAATGATTTTTCCGGTGCAATGGGCGATTATATTCTTGCCACCCCCACCAACGGCGGCGGAACCAATGAAAACAGCGGTATCTGGTTTCTGCACCCGCCGACCACGATGTTCACTTTCAGTTTTACAGGTCTGACACCTTTAATGAACGGCTATCACTATGAAGGATGGGCTATTGTGGACGGAAGTCCGGTAACTACCGGAAAATTCAACCTCAACAGCAGCGGCGATCTGGTGGATCTGGACGGCAACATGATTGATAATGGCGAGTTTACAGTGGTAGGCGATTTAAGCGGCGCTACAGATATTGTTTTGACCATTGAACCCCCCAATGATAATGATCCCGCTCCGGCGGCAACCCACTACCTGGGTGGAACTGTCAGCAACAATACCGCCGATTTAAGCACCGCAAGTCTGCATGCCTTCGGCACAGACTTCAGCAGCGCCAGCGGCAAATATATTCTTGCAACGCCTACCAACGGTCCCAATACCGATGAAAACAGCGGCATCTGGTTCCTGGATTTGTCAACGGGTTCAACCGCACAGGCGCTGATGCTCCCCGCCCTGCCCGCCGGCTGGCAGTATGAAGGCTGGACGGTGATCAATGGTACTCCCGTAACCAGCGGACGATTCATGTCCGGCGATATGGCAGATTTTGATGATCCCTACAGCAGCACTCAATCGCCGCCTCACTTCCCCGGAGAAGACTATCTGGTGAATGCCCCGGCCGGGCTGACTTTTCCCACCGATATCGCCGGCGGGACGGCGGTTGTTTCCATTGAACCGGAACCGGACGACGATCCGGCGCCGTTCGCGCTGAAACCGCTGGTGGGGATGATTCCCTCCGATGCAGTGGATCATGTTACTTATGATATGAACAATAATATTTCAAACTTCCCCGGCGGAACAGTAAGTATGACTGTAATGGCTCCTATGGCTGCGCTGCAGTTGGCATCCCTGCCTTCCGGCTGGAAATATGAAGGATGGGCAGTCATCAATGGCACACCGGTGACCAGCGGGAAATTCACCGCGGCGGATATGGCAGATGAATCCGCTCCCTACAGCAGCACCATGCCGGCGCCGCCTTTCCCCGGAGAAGATTATCTCACGAATGCCCCGGCCGGGCTGACTTTCCCGACTGATCTTTCCGGCGGCATGGCCGTCATTTCCATCGAACCCGATCCCGATGACGATCCCGCACCCTTTGCCTTTAAACCGCTGGTTGGCATGATTCCGTCCAATGCGATGGATCATACGGTGTATAACATGAACAGCAATATTACTTCATTCTTTAGCGGCACGGCCACTATCAAATAGTCCTGTCGCTCCCCTCCGGTTACAGTCCGGAGCCCGCCTTTACGGGGGTTCCGCGACTGGCCGGAGTTTAATTTTACACATATAGCGGGCATAAAAAATCCCCGGCCGGAAAGGCCGGGGATTTTTTTATTCTGCCGTTTTAAAACCGTGAAATTTCCGGGATAAAAATTGATCTGCCGCATTTCCCCCCTTTTAATGGGGGGAATATGGCCGGTTATAAATTCCTTTTCCAGAAATCCAGAATTGTATTAAAAAGATGAATTCGTGCAGCGGAATCGGAGATGCCATGCTTCCGCATGGGATAGATCATCATTTCAAATAAGATATTATGTTGTATTAACTGATTGGCAAAGGCCCAGCTGTTTTGAATATGCACGTTATCATCGGCAGTGCCGTGAATCAGCAGCAGGCGCCCGTGCAGATTTCCGGCGGCATTTACCAGCGATGTGGCCTCATACCCGGCCGGATTTGCCTGGGGAGTACGCATGCCGAACTCGGTATATTTTGTATCATAAAAATGCCAGTCGGTGACCGGTGCTATTGCCACACCGGCTTTAAAGGCATCGGAGCCGGTCATTCCCAGCAGGGTATAAGTGCCGCCGCCGCTCCAACCCCAGATTCCAATACGGCTGCTGTCGATATAGGCCTGACCGGCCAGCCAGTCGGCGGCTGATTTTAAATCGTTTAATTCCAGATCGCCCATCATGCGCCCGGCAACCATATTTTCGTATTTTTTGGAAATACCGGCGGAACTGCGGTTATCCACCCGCACCACCAGAAAACCTTCCCGGAGCAGAATATTATCAAAGAAGATATAATAGTTCCATGTGTCCTTCACCTGGGGGGAAGAGGGTCCGCCGTAAACGTTCAGGATTACCGGATATTTCCGGGTAGAATCAAAATCGGCCGGTTTCAGAATGCTGGCCGGCAGTTCGAAGCCGTCCGGAGCGGGAATAGTAAAATACTCGCGATACTGCAGACCGAGTTCTTTCATCGTCTGCAGGCCGGATTCAGCAACTGTATCGAGCAATCTGCCATTTTTCCGGTAAAGTTTCAGTTCGGGCGGATGATTGTGGCTGGACCAGGTATCGAGATAAAAATAATTGTCCGGGCTGAAATGAATTTTGTGGGTTCCCGGCTGCTCACTGATGCGCTGCAGATGCTGTCCATCCAGACCGATACGATAAAGATTCCGCTGCAAGGGAGAATCTTTCTGCCCGGTAAAATAAACCACCCCTTCTGTTTCATCAATGGCTATAACAGTGGCATCAAGGCGGTGCCCGCTGGCACCGGAGGCGCGCAGGGACCATTTGCCGCCGGTGAGCTGCCGCAGCAGATTCCCATTCATATCATACAGATAAAGATGGGCATATCCGCTGCGTTCAGAAATCCAGAGAAAAGCGCTTTGTTTTTTCAGAAAATTCAGGTCATCATGCAGCCGTACCCAGCCTTCATTGTGTTCACTTAGTATCTTTTCGGCACCGCCACTGCGGCGGTCAACAAAATACAAGTTTAGATCTGTCTGCAAACGGTTCAATGTCTCTACAGCAACCCTACGGTTGTCCGGCAGCCAGTTTACCCGCACCAGATATTCATACTTAGCAGTATCAATCTTCGCCCAGGTGACCTCCTGCCCATCCAGTTGCACGATACCCAGCCGGACCTGCGGGTTGGGCTGACCTGCTTTGGGGTATCTCTGTTTAATTACCCGGGGTGTTTGCGGTTCGATGCCCACAAAATGCATCAGGGGCACCTGGGATTCATCGAACTGGAAAAATGCTATGGCCCTGGAATCACCCGACCACCAGTAGGAAATATTTTTCCGGTTAAACACTTCTTCATAGTAAACATACGAGAGTGTGCCATTCAGAATAGTTTCGCTGCCGGAATGAGTTAGGCGCTCTTCCCGGTCATTTTTTAAATCATATATGAAGAGGTCGTTTTCCCGCACAAATGCCACCTTTTCACCATCCGGCGAAAAACGGGGGACGGTTTCCTTCTCCTGAGTATGGGTCAGGCGCCTGAACCCGGCTTGGCTGACATCCAGCAAAAAAATATCATTCTGATACAGGTAAAGGGCCCGTTTGCCGTCCGTGCTGAAACCAGCGGGCCAGCTTAAATACGTACGCGATTTACCCGTCAGTTCCTTCAGACTTTGCAGCGCATTCTGCTCCTGCAGAAAATCCTCATAACTATTATTTTGGGGATTGTAAAGTTCAAACTGATGGTCATGCTGCCGGTTATAAAAGATCACCCTTCCGTCGGCCCGCCAGAAATAATCGGGAATGGCAGTGGCTTCTCTGCGGCTCCCGTCATAAATCCATTCAATCGTGAGGTTTTCTTGCTGTGCAGTTACCGGCCGGTAAAAGGCAGTCATTCCGCACAGCAGAATAACCCATTTAAAAACAGACTGCATCATTCCTCCGTCTATTTTCTCCAAAAACCGGCAGAAAATAATCATACATGCCGAAAACTCAAACGGTAGAAAAAATTATGCGATAAAGAATGCAGGAGGCGAGAAATAACAGGAAGGAAGCCAGTTCGGCAAACAAAGAATAGAAAACATCGTCAATCTTCTTGAAGCAAATTTGCCATTCCTCCAATATTCCATTATTCCGTCACTCCACTATTCACCTCTTGTTGCAGCGCCTGGCGGAAATCGGAAAAATGCTGTCTGCCCAACAGGAAACTCTGCAGAACGCCTGTGGAATCATAAATGAAGGTGGCCGGCAGAGCGCCGCTCCATTCCGGATTCATATAGTTGATAAATGCTTCTTCAGTGGGGAAATCCTGCACATAAACAGGAAAATTAACCGGCTGCTTTTCCAGAAAAGGCTGCGCTTTGCTCTCGACTTCATCAGGGTAATCGGCACTGAGGGCCACCAAATCCAGCGGCCGGTTTTTATATTCTTCTGCCAACCGGATCAGGTCCGGAAATTCCTCCCGGCAGGGAACGCACCAGGTTGCCCAAACATTTATCAGCAATGCCCTGCCGTTTCTTTCCGAAATCAACTGCGTTAATCCGGCCTGATCCAATAATTTTACCGGCGTAACCTCAGGAGGGGTATTTTTCTGCAATTCGCCGTCTGATTCACTGCAGCTTATTGCCAGCATCAGCAGCAGGAGCATCCACCCCGGTTTCCTTAATATCATTTATCGACCCGCTTTATGGTGCAGCCAAATGCTTTTGTCAGCGGCTGGCTGACCTCTTTTCCAGTCAGAATTTCGTCCAAAGTCCGCTGAAGGTCATGGGTGGTCACTTTATCCGTACGGCGGGAATCATCTATGCGGCCGTGGTAAAGCACTTTGAATTCCGGATTCAGCACAAAAATTTCCGGAGTCACCTGGGCATCAAAACGGTCTGCGATAACATTATTGTAATCCTTCAATACAGGAAAGCCAAATTCATGTTTTTGAGAATGCTCCTTTACTTCCTCAACCGGTTCCTGTTTATTGGAATTAATGCCGATAAAGGCAATCCCTTTATCCTGATACCGGTTTGCCAGATCCCGCATTCTCTCATTATAGGCATTGGAAACCGGACACTGGGTGGCAATAAACATTACCACAATGGCGGTTGAATCCTGAAAATCGGAAAGTGAATATTCCTTTCCATTATAATCATTCAGGGTAAAGTCCTTCGCCTGTTGAATTTCCTTTGCCCCGGCTAACAACACCAGAAGCATTATTATCATTAAAGAAATAATATATATTCTGCTGTCTTTCATGCTGACCTCCTCGTTTGAATGAATTTGCTCTACTTTTTCAGAAAAATTATATCGACCAAAACACCTTCAATCTCGCCGTCCATATCGATATCCAACTGGTCTTCGCCCTTTAAACTCAGTTCACCTTTTTTATAAAGGTATTTTAACAGAGTACTGTCATCGAACACCTGTGAAGCAAACCGGAGGCTGTCCTGCACAATTTCCACCCTGCCGCTGTCCCTCTGCGCCGGAAAGGCGGGAAAAGCAATCGTGAGCAGATACTGACTGCCGCCTACTTTCATTTCAACCGAACCCCCAAGCGCCACCAGGTCATAACTCAGGGCGGGATTGGCTTTCTCCATCACCTGGTACTTGCCGGCATTCCAGACGCCGTTCAATTTGGCGGGGGTCAGGGTTTCCGGGGCGGGCGGAGAAGTACTCTCTTTGCTGCAGTGAAGGAAAAACACAAAACCTGAAAAAATGAAAAGCCATGTCAGGCGATGGATCATACCGGCCCTCCGGGTTTCCATTTATAATCATCCGGGTATTTTTCGTTCCTTGAGGGAATATATCGCTAATGGCTGATCCGGGGGTTTGGCTATTCTGTTCTGAACAAAATACCGTCTATCTTCACTAATCCGATTTCTGCTTCTTTAATCCGGGTTTTTTTCTTTTTAATTTTTCATTTTTACTTTAATTTAATACAGCTTCAAGTTCGGGGATAATATGTTTAACCGGTTACTGCAGGCCCGCCGATACAAGATTGTTATTTTCACTACCATATTGCTGATGCTGCCGCTGTTTATCTATTATTTCATTTATATCCCTAATCAGCGCGAATCAGCCGTCAGCCGCTATTTCCGTCTGTTGAGTATTGTGGGCGATAACATCGAGGCCACCATTCAGAATCAGTTAAAGATTATCCGGAATGTAGCAACCCACGCATCCGCAGACAGCCTGCATTTAAAGGATATGGACACCGCACTGAAACAGGTTTCCAATCTTGAATGGCGTGAGCCCCCTTTTATGAAGCGGGACAGCAGTTTGGAGTCTGGGACCCGTCTCTGGATTGAAAACAATATACAGGGATTCTGGCTAAATATTGATTACAGCACGGTAATTGACCTCACCCGCGCGCCTTTTGAACAGCAGCAGGTTTTGATTCCGGTAAAAACCAATTTAAAAGATCTGCTGACTTCTTTGACGCAAAGCAGTTCATTCGAAGAAATTTTAGTGATAACCGATTCGGGCCGGGTGGTATTTCAGCGGAACCCGGAAAAGCTGCGTATCAACCAATTGGACAGCCTTCCGCCGCTTAAAAATGCCCAAAAGGCAGGCAGCATTAATTATCAACTCAGCGGGGTTTACCAGACCCGTTTTGGCGGGACTGCCTATCAGGTTTTTATTCATCCTCTGCGGATTCCTTTGGGCGGAAATAATAAAACCGGAAGCTGGGTAGTCTGCGGACTGGTGGAAAACAGCCGGTTTCAAAAAGAAGTGCAATCCATTGATTATCTGTTCATCATTATTTTTTTATTTCTGATTGTGCTGTCGATATTAAGCTGGCCCCTGTTAAAAATCGTATTTATGAGTAAAAATGAAAAACTGCGCCTCTCCGAAGTGCTCTTCATTTTACTTTCATTCCTGGTAGGCGCCGCACTGGTTAATATCGCCCTGCTGGAATTCTATTTTTATTCAGGGGTATCCGCCAAACTCGATACCCAACTGGTAAAGCTTTCTGAAGCAATCCGAACGAATGTCAATCGTGAAGTGAATTCCATGTATGCACAACTGGAGGATTATAATCATCTGATTTTAAATTCTGACGGCCGGCAGCGATTTCAGGCTTCCCCCACCCGCATAAACCTTCTGACTGATAAAACATCGCAGCTATTCCCTGAAAAATACCCCTGGTTCGAGATGGTTTACTGGATGGATAAATTGGGCCGGCAACAGTTTAAATGGACCATAAAAGATCAAACCACTTCACTGATCAATGTCGCTTCCCGGGATTATTTCCAAAAAATTGTTCAAAATGAATGGTGGAGCAATCCACCGCCGCAGGATACCGTCCGTTTCTGGCTGGAACAGATTTATTCCTGGAACACGGGTGAAAATTTAACGGTGCTTTCGGTGCCCACAGGCAATGATTCGCTGGTGGCTGCGGCCATGGTGGGGCAGCCGCTTTCCATCATGAACCCGGTGCTGCCGGAAGGATATGGTTATGCGATTATTGACGCTGCCGGTAAGGTTCTTTTTCATGAAGAAGAAGATAAAAATCTGCGGGAGAATATTTTTCGTGAATCGGATGACGACCGCTGGCTGATGTCCGCCATTTCCGGAGAAATCACGGATATTGGCACCGTTACTTATATGGGGCAGAAATACCGGTTTTACGTACAACCGCTGCAGCCGTTTCCCTGGTATTTAATCGTATTCCGCAATAATGAAATTTTCCAGACAATCAATGTTGAAATCCTGACCATTGCTTTAATCATTTTTGTTTTGTATGCGCTGCTCTTTCTGTTAATCATTGGATTCACTTACATCGCCCGCCCCGGATACCGTGCCCGGTGGATATGGCCGAATCCGGTTCATTTGAACAGCTATAAAAAACTGACCCCTGTTTTTTTGGTGATCATTGCAGTTTTATTTTTCTGGATTACTTTGTTTGAATCCTTCCAGATTCTGCACATGGCCTTTCTTTTACCTTTTACCGGCCTTGTAGCCGCCTATATCATTATCCGCTATCCGGAAGTATCATCCCCTGCTTCGCTCTGGGGAGCATTCCTTATACTGGGTATCTTGATTATTCTGATTCTGTTTACGGCAGTTTTAATTTTTCATGACTTTTTATGGACGCTCTTTGTTTTGGCTGTTATTTGCGCCACCCTGATTTTTTCATTTAAAAATTTAAAAAGGCCTGCCCGGGAGGAGGAGCAGACTGCCGAGATGCCCCGCTATTATGTTGGGCTGCTTTTACTGTCACTGCTTCTGGTCAGCATTTTGCCATCATATGGGTTTTTCAAAATCGGGATGCACCTGCAGTCGGAATTGTTCATTAAATATGTTCAGAAAAACTTGTTTACTGAATTGGAATTAAGGGAGCAGAACATTAAGGAATATTACCGGACGGTGCAGATTCCCGATACACTGCTTAAACAGCGGCTTAATCCCCGCAATAATGACGTTTATTCAGATTTTTTCTTCGATACACGGATTGAAAGTTTGCAAACCTCTTCCCAAAGCACTACTTCCCGGTATTCCCTCTGGCAGGCGCCGTTAAAAAGATTTATGCTCTATCTGATCCCTCTATATAACCGCGTTACAATTCAAAGCCGGGGTTTACTGATCAACAATATGCTGCAGCGTCCCTGGAAATGGCAAAAGATTAATCGCAGCCTGCAGCCGGATTCTCTGGTTTTAAGCAATCAAAATTTCCCGGCGGAAGAATCCTCATTGCAGATTATTTCCCAATTACCGAGCATGTATCAGGGATTTTTCCGGGTTATTCTTTTATTAAGCGCTTTTCTGCTATTGATTTTCCTGACCATTATTTTATTGCGCTTTATTGCAAAACGGGTTTTTATAATTCATTTGAATACAACTACATTTACAGATCCGGTGGATTTCAAAAAGTTGGATGAGATCAGCCATCATATTTTGCTGATTGGGCCGCCCGCTTCGGGCAAATCAGAGCTGCTGAAAAGCAAGGTGCCCTCAGCGCTGGATTTGACGGAGATAACCGATCCCAAACGATGGGAAGAAAGCTGGGCAGCACATCTGGGAGCCGGTGAACCTGTGGCCGGCCTCGATCATTTTGAATTCGGTATCAGTGAACCGCTGATCAACACTCAGAAGCTGCTCTTGCTGGAAAATCTGATTTATAAATATCATAAAAGAATCGTAATTTCCTCCACGATTGATCCCCTGCTCTATTTTTCCAGCGAAGGCTGGGAAAAGGCTTATCATGTTGATGTGGAGAAAGATCTGCCGGCAACCATCCAAAATCGCTGGGTAAATGTGCTGGGAATTTTTATTCCATATTATCATTATAACCCCGGCGATTTAGAGAAATTCAGGCGGGGACTTGTATTGCGAAAGGAAAAGCAGTTACAGACACTGGAAACAGCCGATGAGCAAACCGAGGCACATATTGAGGAATTATTTCAGCAAATTTATGAAGAATGCTGTTCCCATGCCTATCTGCAGGAAATGGGGCTCAGAATTGCAGAATCCGTCCACCTGCCGGAGTTTTCAAGTGATCAGCTCCTGTACCAAATGTCGTATTGGACCGACAACTATTACCAGGCTTTATGGTCCACTCTGACAAGGGAAGAAAAACTGCTGCTGCTGCATCTGGCGCAAAAACACTTCGTTAATTATAAAAATGCTTTTATGATCTGGCGGTTAATGAAGCGGAATCTGGTGAAAAAAGATCCCATCTTCCGGTTAATGAACGAAAGTTTCCGCACCTTTGTGCTGTCCAAGCAGGAAACTCCGGAAATTGTGCAGTGGGAACAGGAAGAGGTTTCGCACAGCTCATGGTCACAGATAAAAGTGCCGCTGATCCTTGCCGTGGCGGTCATCATCATTTTCCTCTTCACCACTCAGCCGGACCTGTTCGATACCACCTTTACTTTTCTCACTGTTTCGGCAGCAGCCATCCCTGCGTTGCTGCGGCTAATGGACGTTTTCCGGCGGGATAAACCGGATAAATAAAAAGAGGAAGCGTTTTAGAAAAAATTTAATATTCAGGATTTTGCCTACCCGGGAAGATATGGCATTCCTGTTAAGTTCCAATCTTCTATTTTTCCAAACTTCCCTTTCGCAACATCTTCTTCCCCGTCATCGCACAGGTGAACAATATCTCCGATAGCCCGTTTCATAAAAAAAACTCAGAAGCGGGTTTATGAATGATTCAGTTTATGATGTGGTAATTATCGGCGCCGGTCCGGCCGGCCTGACCGCCGGCATTTTCGCCCATAATAAAAACCTCAAATTACATTTGGTGGAGGGCTTAAAAATCGGGGGGCAGTTGAAAAACCTGTATCCCCATAAACCGGTTTATAATTATCCCGGGCATTCCCGGATTAACGCGGGCGATCTTTCAGAATTGATGTACGGACAGATCAGAGAAAATGAAATTTCTGTTTCAGAAAATTTAGCTGTGAGCGGTATTGAAGCGGGAAATAACGGCCGGCTGAAAGTGATCACTTCGCAAAATACCTTAACAACCCATTCCGTAATTCTGGCTTGTGGGATGGGTCTTTTCCAACCCCGCCGGCTGGATGTTGCCGGAGAAGATGAACTGGAAAATAAGTCCCTTTTTTATACAGTTGAAGAACCGGTTCACTGGGAAAATAAAGAAGCTGCGGTTTTCGGAGGCGGTAATAGCGCGGTGGATAATGCCATGCTGCTGCATGAGAAAGGCTGCCGGGTAACACTGGTTCACCAGTTAACTAATTTTCAGGCGGAAGCCGCCAGTGTGAAAAAACTGGAAAACAGCACCGCAGAAATTCTAACCGGCTGGAAAACCCTGGTATTCGGATTGAAGTCTGACAAAATCAGCATCACCCTTCAGCACAAAGAAAGCGGAGAAAAGAAGGAAATATTAAAAGACCGGGCGCTGGTGAATATCGGCATTAAACCGGACCTCAGTTTCTTAAAAGAGCTGGATGTAGCCAAAAACGGGCGGCAGATAAAAGTGGATACAGAAATGCAGACCAGTATTCCCGGTATATTCGGCTGCGGCGATGTGGTGGATTATCCCGGTAAAGTGCGCCTGATTGTTACTGCAATCGGCGAAGCGGCAACAGCCGTTAACAGCACAGAACGTTATCTGAAGACATTAAAATAAGCACCAAAGGCCCTAAAATGAGTAATCAAAAGCAACATACAATTCTGCTCCTTTTTCCCTGGAAGAAGTTGGGAAAGGAAGTGATCAGCCGCTTTCTGCAGACTGAAAATCATATTATACTCATCACCCATTCTGCAGAAGATCAGACTTTTTTTAAAGACAATACTGCAGGGCCCAATCCGGACCTGAGAATTCTGCGCATGGGAAAGGAACCGGAAAAGTTCTGGCAGGAGTTGCCGGCAGACGTTAAACAGCAGATCAAACAGTCCGCACTGGTCATCAATTTTATTGGGACGGATTTTATTAAAATGAAAACCGGCGGCGAAGGAACGGATTGGGAAATTGATCCCGACCAGCCGGCCCAGCAGCGGTTTTCGTTTATTACCCTGCTTTTGGATAATATTGAAAAGACGGTTCACTGTAAATGGATCAATCTCGTTCGGGGTGCGGTCGGTGCCGGAAACCAGCCATTTACCTTTTGCGCCACCCGCTACAACATCATTGGCTTTACCCATCTCGTGGAGATGAATCCGAAGCTTTCCGGCATGGAAATGGTAAATATCTGCCTTTCCTATTTGAAGCACCGGGACGAAGGAGTTCGGGTAACTCACTGTACCCACTGTGTTGCCGAGAAATACCGCATGGAAAATATTGATCTAAGCACTTCGGAGAGTATCGCAGATTTTCTGGTTAAGAAAAGCCATGCACTAATGTCAGCCGGATAATTTAACCTTCACCCCCGGATGTA
>JBAPTX010000208.1:0-4190 GCA_049282375.1 Calditrichia bacterium | reverse complement strand
GTATTATCGAAGAGATTGATCCCGATGCATTTGTGATTATCACTGAAGTGCATGAAGTACTGGGAAAAGGATTCCGCCGGCGGATCTGAAACATGAAGGAGCCGCTTCCCGGTTGGAAAAAACCGGTTAATCTTTCTTACCCCCCAAAAAAAAGCCGCCTTCTTTACAGAAAGCGGCTTTTTATTTTTAAATTTATTCTCTGCAACCCCGATGGGGTCAATACACCCCGAAAGGGGCCTATTTCATCAGGATCATCTTGCGGGTGGCCACCTGCTTGCCCGCCTGCAGCCGGTAAATGTATATTCCCGAAGCCACCTGAACACCGGCGTCATTGGTGCCGTCCCACTGCACTTCATGGGCGCTGGCCTGCTGACGGCCCTTTACCAGCGTGCACACCCGCTGACCCAGCATGTTGTACACCTCCAGACGCACATCCTGCGCCTGCGGCAACTGGTAGCGAATCACTGTAGCCGGGTTAAACGGGTTCGGCGAGTTGGGATACAACCGGAATTCCTGCGGCGTCTGCGCCATCTCATCTATCCCCACAAGGCCCACCTTCATGTGAATGGGGATCACCGTCATCTGCGAAGCCGGGTCGTTGCTCTCGATCTGCAGGCTGGCCCAGAAATCCCCCATCGGGAAGTTGTGGGTTTTGAAGGTCAACTGCAGGTCCTGGCTGCCCTGCGCCGCAATGACGCCGCTCATTGGCGTTACCGTTACCCAGGAGTGCTTGCTGATCATCACCGCAAGGCTGTCATGCACGTAGGCCGTATTGTGGGCAATGGTCAGCCCGTCATCCGCCAGGTGATTCTGAATGCCAACGGTGTAGTCGGTCAGCACATTCTGCATCTCTTTGTACTGCAGCACCACATTGCCGTTCTCATAGAGAATTACTTCAAAGGTGTAAGGGCCTTCGCCGGTAACGGTATAAACATCTTCATAAAGAATTACCGCTTTGTTGCCCTGGTTCTCAAAATAGGCTTTGCTGTCCTGGGTGAAGTTCAGATTATCCCACAGCGGGGCAATCATTGCCCGCGGGGCCAGGTTGCTGGGAAGCTGGAAGTTGTTGTAGGCCACGCTGAAGGTGGTAAAGCTGATCCAGCCGTTGGTGCACACCCGCACCTGGTCGTAAGGTTCTCCGTAGAACGGAAAGGTGAATCCGATGGAAAGCGGGTTCGTTATGCTGTTGTTTCCGGTCAGCATCAGCGGACTGGTACCGGTAATATCGATCCAGTCGAAAGAGGGACCGCTGGGCTCGTCGCTGTCAATCCACATGTGGCCGTAGGTGTCCGAACCGCCGGCGCCTTCCAGCACTGCCCCATTGGGATCGTAGCCGGCAATCATGGCATTGAAATTCAGATCACCCAGACCGCTGTTGTCCACGGTAATGGTGAGGGTGGTGCTGTCGGTCTGCGCCATGTCTTTGATAATGCTGTCCGGGGCGACAATCTGCGGGGCGTAAATACCGGTTCCGGCCGTGGTAAAGGTCTGCACAAAGTTGACCGGGTCGCTGTTGCGCAGCGTCACGGTGCCGGGATACTGCAGGGTGGTGTCCGGGGTAAAGTCCACGTGGATTTTGCGCGTCGCGCCGGGTGCCACCACCAGTTCGCTTTCCTGCACGCTGTACTGGGGGATGTCCGCAGTCAGTTCATCAATAAAGAGCGTATCGGGCCCTGTGTTGGATATTTCCAGCGGCAGTGTGGAAGTAAAGTTCAGGAACGTGTTCGGGAAATCCAGATGATTCTCCGACAACTCGATGTGAGCGCCTTGGCGCACCATCAGGTATTTCTGCTGAAACAGGGTCTGCTGCCCGTCTTTTATGGTAATCTGCACCGGAATCTGGTACCTGTGACTGCAGCTCTGGGAAATCATCGCTTCATAATTGCCGCCAATGATGGTGTCTCCGGAAGCCAGCGGACCGAAATCCACAGAATCGCTCAGGAAAACAATATTGGTATCAGGAGATTCAAGCACCACAACCGTGTAGGTAGTGGGATCTACGCCAATGTTCTCCAGCATCAAATCCAGATAAACATGCTCACCGGATTCCAAAATATGATTGTTGTTTCCTATTGAATCATTGGCCATAATCTGTTTGGCCATGACATAGGGTCCCTGCGGCGGCAGTATTTCTATACTGGTCTGGGCGGGAATTTTATTGTGCCCGGAAACGGTTATAGTGCCGCTTACCGGGGAGGCCACACCGTGATTCATTATTACTTCGCCGTTTGCATCGGTAAAAGCCCGCACCTGATTTCCGAGGCTGTCCCAATAACAGACCAGAGCGTCGGCAACCGGTCCGTTGCCATCGGTAACCTGAACATTAAAGGGGATGCCGAAGAAGGCGGCACCGGGTGCGTTTACCGTCAAAGGTTCCGGTGTTTTGGTCCAGACCTGCAGTTCCGGTTCGCCAATCAGGATGGATTGATGCATGGGTTCACTGCAGGAACTGCCGTAATTCTGAAACATATGCAGGCGCCCATAATTAATGACATCGCCAAAAGCAGTTACCGTGTCCGATATAACCGCCCGCAGCATTCCACGCGCCAGCGTATCGGTTTCATAAACAGCGCAGCTTTCGGTGAAAGCCATGATGCCCACAGAGCCGTTGGCCATGCTGTTCTTTAACCAGACTTCAGCAAAGACATCATTCGGCTCATCCAAATCTGCATTATTGCAGGCTACACTCGAAATTACCGGCTGCATCTCACCGTTTACCAGCGCCGGGATGTGAGTGGTGGAAAAACCGGTGGTGACCCAGTAAGTGGGGGCGCCGTGCCCGATGTAATAAATATAGCTGACACCGCTGTTTACCGCCGAATATACATTGGCAACAGTGGCATTCCCCATATTGTCCCCGATATGATGAATGGGATTAAAGCCGTAACCGGTCATCTGAGCATTGGCCCAGTTACCGGAGGAGGGGTCCTGAAAATCGTTGCTGTTAATGATGAGGGTGGAATGAAACCAGTCGGGATCGGTGAGATAAGGATTTTTTTCATAACGGATCAATTTGCTGAAAACGATGCCTGCCTCGGCTGTGGTCTGCACCGAGATACGTCCTCCGGAAATATCAGCCAGAATATCATTTCCTTCCAGATAATAGTAGGGCATGTCGCTTTTATCCGGACCCACTGTAAACCATGGCACGGCATTGGCGCCGGTTACATCACCCACAATCAGCAGGTAATCCGGTTTATCGCTGGCGTTATCGTAATAATTTTGAATATAGCTTTTGATCTGCGTATTGGTTGGGCTGGCGCCGATCTCAGAAGTTTTTACCACTTTTGTGTAAACCCCCTTCTGATTTTTCCATTCGGCAAACTGCATTACTTGATTGTAATAGGCATCATGGGTAATAATCAGCATGTCCGGCATTCCCCGGGTAAGTGCGCCGCGGGTTTGGTTTAGCTGAGAATAATTGACAATAAATGCGCGGTATAACGATGTGAAAGCAGGGGAAAGGGATTGTGCCGGCTGAGATTTTTCATTTATGCCGCTGCTGCTGCTTTTCTCCACCCGGAAGACAATGGATTTGGCAACCCGTATTTTCTGCTGTGCGGGCAGAAACTGCACCGGGTAGAGGGAAACAGGCAGCACCCTATAATCCCTCAGAATTGCCGGATCATTCGGCATTACCATCTTTTCAGGAATCCACTGATTAGATTGATAGGCGGCCGCGTTATAGGTCCAGGGCAGCACCTCATCTTTACGAGTGGGCTGCGGCTGGGCCGGAAAAACATTTATGTTGTTGAATTCCCTGTAATCCACCGACTCAATGGTAAGGGTATAATCCCCCTGCCAGTCAATTCCCACCAACTGGGCAAATTGAGGAAGCTGCGGTAAGCCTTCTTCCAGTGTGGCTCCAAAATCGGGGATTTCTATCTGCTGGAACTGCTCTGTCTGCCGTAAAGTGTCTTTTAAATAAAAACCGGGCAGCTCCACTTTTATAGTGGTGGCCGTTTCATTGGATTGCAGAACGGAAAAGGCGGGCTTCTGCAACTGAGTATCCAGCTGGACATATTGCCTGCTCAACAGTTGACCCGCCAACAATAACAACAAAGCAATAACAAGGTGCTTCATGAATCCTCCAGGTGTTAAATGGGCTTATTGGTTTGGTATTTTAATTAAATGATTCTGTATAAACAAATCAATTTTCTCAAACACCTGCTGCTGATCCACGTCTAGTG
>JBAPTX010000207.1:0-2059 GCA_049282375.1 Calditrichia bacterium | reverse complement strand
GGCCGGGGCCGCCGCGAAATCCGGCTCGGTGGCCGAATCCCCCGCGTTGTCCTTTACGGCTGTTCAGCAGCATGGCATCGAAACGTTTTTTCTGTGTTTCATCCAGTAATTTTCGAACCTCCATGCGATGGCTGATCTGCTTTTCCTGCATCTGCCGGCGAACATCGCTTATTTCCCCGATCTTTTTATTGATGCGCCCCATATTGGGATTGTCATCGGTCATCATCAGATGCAGTTCACTGCGCATGCGGGTCAGATCGCTCTGCAGCGGGATCATTTCTTTCTGAAGCTGTAACTTAAGATCATCCATCCGGTTCAACTGCTCATCAGTAAGGTTCAGTCCTTTGACCATCCGGTTCATACCCGGCCTGCCATCAGTATCCTGATTCCAGGCGGGACCTCTGCCCTGACCCCGTCCGGGAGGCTGCGCCAAAGCGAGCTGGCCAAGCAGCAATAACCCGGCAATAAGTGAGAATAAAAGGGTGCGTCTCATGATTTACTCCTTCTTTTAGTATATGATTTGTTTACCTGTATTCCGGCCTGAAAGGGCCGCGTCCGCTGCCACCCCGGTAGCGGCGGCCCGGCGGCGCTCCTTCCTGAAAGCCGCTTAAAAAATGATATAGAAAGGAAAGCTGTTCCGGGGATAAAAACTGACGGGTTTCCATCAGTAATTCAACTGCTTTTCTTTCGATATCCTGATCCACCAGGTTTAATTCCTTTAATTTTTCATAAACAGCCGCTGTATCCAGCTCATCCTGCCGCAGCAGTTCAAACATATCACGGCGATATTGCCGGCGCTGCTGCAAAAAAGGCGAAACGGTTTCGTGGAAACGATGCTGCAGCCGGCGGAGTTGATGGCGCTGTTCACGATCCAGACGGGGTAAGGAATGGTCGAACATTGCAGCAGACCTTTCATGCGAAAATGGAAAAGTCCGTTCCGGCAAACTCCAGCGATGGTAAAGGTAACTGCCCAGTACGGCCAGATTGATGATCATTAGAAAGATCAAAATTCCGATAAAAATTTTAATTTTCACCATTTTCCTCCACTTCCATCGTTTCCCAGATCTGAGCGAAGGCATTTCCCGGCTGTTCAAAAATCTGCTGCTGTTCTGCGGCAAAGTTATAAAAAACATCTTCGGCTTTGGGCTGAGCCAGATCCATTCCCAACCAGATCCCCAGAAACAGCGCGGCTGCTGACAGGGTGCTGTAAATAATGCCCCACATCATCGGCCGGAGGCTCTTCTCCGCCTGAGGCTGGGCGCTTTGTTCAATCAGATGCGCTTTAATCCGCGTGAGGGCATAAGGATCCAATTCTATCTGCGGGCGTTCTCCCGCCGGCGGGGCAGTAAAAAGCAGCGCCATTTTCTGAAAATACCGGCGGCAGGCTTCACACTGTCTTAAATGAGCCTCCACTCTTTGTTTTTGCCGGGGCTTCAGTTTTTCCTGCTGCCAGTCCTGAAAATATTTCTTGTAATGGATCTTCATATTTTTAACCTCTTGCATACTTTGGACAACTGCCAAACGGATAAACTTTCGCTTAAATTTTATTTAAGTAGGGTTCCAGCAATTTCTGCAATTTTTTCCGGGCACGGTGCAGACGGGATTCAACCGCATTAATGGAAAGCCCCAGAATCTCGGAGATTTCTTTATAATTGCGGTCCTCATACCGAAACAGCAGTAAGGGAATTCTCTGGTTTTCCGGCAGTTGCTGAATGGCCTGCCAGACGACTGATTCCCTGTCCTTCTGCTGCAGTTTTTCTTCCGGTGTATCTTCACCGGTTGAGAAATTGTCGTAGTCCGGGAACTCTCCCTGCCAGCCTTCCTTCACATTCAGGTTCAGCACTTCGCGCCAGCGGCGTTTCTTTTCACGCTTAAAATAATTCAGGATGTGATTGACAGTGATCCGGTAAAGCCAGGTGGAAACGGCAGATTTGCCTTCAAACCTACCCAGATTCTGATAAACCTTAATCCAGACCTCCTGGGCAAGATCGCGGGCGGTTTGCTCTTCTCTCACCATTCTGTAACTCAGGTTCAAAATCCGCTGGGCATTTTCCTGATA
>JBAPTX010000206.1:0-2591 GCA_049282375.1 Calditrichia bacterium | reverse complement strand
CTTTGAATTGCCTGATGTCACGGACCGGACATTGCAGGAGGCCGAGGAAGTTCTGAATTCAGAGGGATTTGAGCCCCTGATTGAAGATTCGGTTTACGACGAGAAATTTGCGCCGGGGAATGTCGTTCGGCAAACTCCCATGCCCTATTCCATGGTAAAAAAAGGGCGCAGGGTTTACCTGGTGGTCAGTATCGGAGAAAGGCCCCACTATATGCCCAAACTGATTGGTTCCACTCCTCAGGATGCAGAATTCAGGGTGAAAGAGGAGGGACTTGTTATGAATCGCGTGGTTCACGCCTATTCGGATTTCTATCCCCGGGGTGTGGTGATTAATCAGTCGGTTCCCCCGGGCGAAGAAGTGAAACGAAATCAAAAAATTAATATTACAGTCAGTCTCGGGCAGGCACCCACCTCCATTCAGGTGCCCAATTTAATGGGAAAAAGCCTGGAATCCGCCCGCAAGGAACTTCAGGCAATCGGACTTAATCTGGGTGCGGTGAAATATACCTATCGTCCGAACCTGGTACCCGGCACTATTTTGCGGCAGTCGGTTTCTCCCGGCCAAAATGCCGCCACTGTTGATTCTCTGGAGTTGGTGGTCAGCACCGATCAGGAAGAGCAGGAGAAAGGAACTGATGCAGACAGCTTACCGTGATTTTCAAATACATCCTTCAATTTTATCTGCAGATTTCGGCAAGCTGTCCGAAGAGGCGGCAACGGTGGATATGCCCGAAGTAGAATTCCTTCATGTGGATGTGATGGACGGTCATTTTGTTCCCAATATTACAGTAGGACCGCAGGTGGTTGCCACCCTGAAGGCGCATACCCGCTTTAAACTGGATGTTCATTTAATGATTGAAAATGCCCCGCAGTATATCCCGGAATTTGCCGAAGCGGGTGCGGATTACCTCACCATTCATCAGGAAGCGGTTGTTCATCTGGACCGTGCAATTCATCAAATTAAGGACAATGGCGCGCGGGCGGGCGTTTCATTGAATCCTGCAACTCCGCCGGATACACTGAAGTGGGTTTTAAAGGAGATCGACTTAATTCTGGTAATGAGTGTCAATCCTGGGTTTGGCGGTCAGGAATTTATCCCCTCCAGCATAGAGAAGATCCGGCAACTGCATAAATGGAGGCTGGAGGGTGGTCATTCCTACCGCATTGCTGTGGATGGCGGCATCGATCCGACCACTGCGGGAAAGGTTTATCTGGCAGGTGCAGACTTCCTGGTATCCGGCAGCGCTGTTTTTAAGCAGGCGGACCGCAAAAAAGCCATTCGCAATATGATTGATGCCGTCGAGCAGGCGAAAAGAGAAAATGAATCGGAATGGGTCTGATTTTTGGCGATGAGTACCAAAAGTTTCCATTGCGCAAATCCCGTTTTTTATTTACCATGCAGGCAACTGAAAACTGCAAAGAATAAATTTATGATTCGAAAATTTTTGCTCATTCTGACTCTGGGTTTGGCATTCCTGCTGCAGAATTCAATACTTGCGGAAGGGTTTACCTTTCGCAAATATGCCGGTGAGTTTATGGAAATCGGTGTGGCTGCCCGTGCGCAGGCAATGGGCGGCGCATCCACCAGCCTGAGCGGTGATATTGCCGCTACCTATTACAATCCGGCCGGCCTTTACAATATTGAGGGGATGCAACTCTCTTTTATGCATACCCAACAGTTTCTTTCCTCTATAAATTATGATTATCTGGCATTTGCAAAACGGCAGGGGAAAAACAGGGTGCTGGCTTTAAGCCTGGTGCGGCTGGGAGTGGAAAACATCAAAGACAGCCGGCAGGCGCAGCAGATCATCAACAGTAATGGCGACTGGAATATTGATTTCAGCCGGGTAAAAGAATTTGACGCATCCGACTACCTTTTTACTTTATCCGTAGCACAGCACTGGCGCGGCGGATGGATCTTAGGCGGAAATATTAAGCTTATCCGCAGGAACCTGGCGGAGAACCATGCAAACGGGCTGGGCTTTGATTTGGCCATGATGCGCAATATCAGCGACCGCCTGACGGTGGCGGCAAATTTACGTAACGCCACCAGCACTTTAATTGCCTGGGATACCGGCGAAAAAGAGCTTGTGTCCCCGTCTCTGTTTTTAGGAGCCGGATATCTGCTGAACCTTTCCTTCCTGAAAAGCAGCCTGCGGCCGACCGCAGATTTAATTTTTCGTACCGAAAACCGCCGGGAAACCGCCCGTGCAAATTTGGGTGGGCTGAGTATGGATGTTGCCGCCGGCGCTGAGCTCCTTTACCGGAACTTGCTGGCGCTCCGCAGCGGTGTGGATGAAATCGGGCGCTTTAATGCAGGAGTGGGAATTCTGATTCCCCATATCCGTGTCGATTATGCCTTTACCAGCTATGATTCGGAGTTGCAGAACAGCCATCGTATCGGGATTGTGATCAGCTTGTAAAGGGTACCTCCTTTAAGCATCAAATCCATCGGCGCACTGCAGAAAATTTGAGAATAAATCAATTTTAAGATCGAATTCACATTAATTATTCCTGCAGAATAAAACAGTCCTTTCCCAAGTAACCAATCTCTTCAAAAATCCAGTTATTTTTTCTCCCGCTTATCTATA
>JBAPTX010000205.1:0-2630 GCA_049282375.1 Calditrichia bacterium | reverse complement strand
GCCTTACTGCGGACAAACTTTTTCTGGGAGTGGACGGCATTCATTTCCGTTACGGACTTACTACCCCCAACATGCTGGAAGCCAAAGTAAACCGCTTGATGATGAACGCCGCCGCGGAGGTGGTATTACTGGCAGATTCATCAAAATTCGGCAGGCGAAGCATGGGGGTGATCAGCGAAATTCATTTTGTGGATAAAATAATCAGTGATACCGGATTACCTGAAGAAACACGGATTAAATTGGAAGAAATGGGGATCATAGTTTTTACAGAATAAACCCTGTAAGGAGAAATGATGGACCACCAGACTGCAGTAAACAGCATTACTTACCGGGAAATTCGGCGGCAGCCGGAAATTTGGAAAACCGCGTTGAATTCCCTGCGGAAAGAAGCAGCACATCATCAACAGCTACTGGAAATATACAAAGATCGTTACTGGATTTTTACCGGCTGCGGGACCTCCTATTATCTGGCCCAATCCGCAGCTTTTCTTTTTCAGAAATTTACCGGGTTTCATTCCTGCGCCACCCCGGCATCGGAAATACTGATATTCCCGCATGCCGTATTTCAGCGCCCGGAGAAGTCCGTTCTGGTTACCATAAGCCGCTCCGGCGAATCCACGGAAGTGGTAATGGCCGCCCGGCAGGTAATGCATGATTTTAAAATTCCCACCATTGCGGTGTCCTGCAACAAGAACTCTTCTCTGGCCAAAGAAGGGAGCCACAGGCTTCCCTTTCCTTTCCAGCAGGAAGAGAGTGTGGTGATGACCGGCTCTTTCACCACCATGCTGCTGAGTATTTTAAATCTGGCATTGCAGAAAGAGGCTGATGACGGCGTATTCCGGGAGATCGAAAAGCTGCCCGAAAACCTGGAGCATATTTTTACCTATTCCATTGATAAACTGGAAAACGCCGTCCGCGGAGTAGATGATTTCGTATTTCTGGGACAGGGGCCTTTTCTGGGCATTGCCAATGAGGGTGCTTTAAAAATGCAGGAAATGTCCATTTCACACAGTCAGAGTTTTAATTCACTGGAATACCGTCATGGTCCTAAATCGACAGCGGCAAAATCAACTTTAATTACCCTGCTGTTGTCCTCCGCCGGAAAAAAACTGGAATATCAGTTGGCAGAAGATCTTAAGAATTTAGGCGCCAAGCTGCTTATAGTTGATGGTATCGGCAAAAAAGAAGTAAAAGATCTGGCGGATTTTTATATTTCAATTCCTCCTGTAAAATACCCGGATGCTTTTAATCCTGTTTTATATACCCCTGTATTGCAGCTACTTGGATTTTATAAAGCACTGGCCAAGGGAATAAATCCAGATAAACCGCAAAATTTAACGGCAGTGGTAACCTTTAACCCTGCAGAGAATGGAAGACATGAATAACAAAAATCTGGATGTCGTTGTTGTCGGCGAACTTAATATCGACCTTGTTTTATGGAATGTGCCGATGCCGGAAGATGAAAAAGAAAAACTGGCGGAGGACATGCGTTTTACCATGGGCAGTTCTTCTGCAATTACCGCCCATAACCTTTCAGCAATTGGAAGCAGAGTGGGGTTTGTGGGGAAAGCCGGCAAAGATGCTTTTGGAAATTACATGAAGAGTGAATTATCCGCCGCCGGCGTGGATACCTCCCGGATTATGCAGGAGGAGGATTTAAAAACCGGCGCAACGATTGTCCTTGCCAATCCACCCAAAAAAGCGCTGCTTACCTATATGGGGGCAATGACGGATTTAACGATCGAAGATATGGATTGGGATTACCTGAAAACAGCCAAACATCTGCATCTGGGATGTTTTTATCTGCAAACCGGCATTCGCGATGATGTGGACCGCTTATTTGCCCGCGCAAAAGAAATGGGGCTGACCACATCGCTGGATACGAATTGGGACCCGGATGAAAAATGGGATGAGTCAATTTATAATGTTCTGAAGCAAACGGACATCTTTTTTCCCAATGATGATGAAGCGATCCGCATTGCCCATGCCGGCAATCTTGATGAAGCCGTGGATAAACTGGCGCAAATGGCCGGCATAGTAGTGGTAAAACGGGGGAAAGAAGGGGCCCTGCTCAAAACCGGACAATCTGTGCTGGAGCAAAAACCCTTCAATGTGAATGCGGTAGAAACAACCGGCGCCGGGGACAGTTTTAATGCCGGCTTTCTTCATCAGTATTTAAGAGACGGTGATTTAAAAAGAAGTCTCCGCTACGGAAATGCCTGCGGCGCCCTGGCTGTTACTGAAATGGGGGGTACGGCAGCTTTTCGAAATTCTCCAAAAATGAAAAAGAAAATGGGAAACTGGCTTTCTGAATGAGCGAAATACTGACACATATAATCGACCGGCATAAAGCGGGTGAACCGATCGGAATACCTTCAATATGTTCGGCAAACGGGCAGGTGATTGAAGCCGCCCTGCTGCTGGCAAAAGAAAAAGGATACCCGGTGCTTATCGAATCCACCTCAAATCAGGTGGACCAGTTCGGCGGTTATACCGGCATGACTCCGGCCCGCTTTGTTGATTTTGTTAATAAAATTGCAGACCGGATTGATTTGAACCATCGGCAGATCATTTTCGGCGGCGACCATTTAGGCCCGAATTCCTGGCAAAATGAACCGGCCGAAACAGCC
>JBAPTX010000204.1:0-2334 GCA_049282375.1 Calditrichia bacterium | reverse complement strand
AATTAAAATCTCGTCTTCCGTGTATAATGGCAAGGATTTCGACCAGCCCCTGACATTTCATAAATAAGACGGTATGAATAAACGATCAACTCCCTAATATTTTTAACACTGATTTCGGGGACTATACGGCCAATGTCTGGAAGATCGGTTAGCGTTTCAGTTTTTGCGACAATTTCTTGGGTAACTTTTCGCGTATAGTATTTTGAATCTTTGGCAATATCGTCATGTATTTGTTTCAAATCATTTCCCAATGGAATAAGCGGTCAACAATCCGGCGACACTCAACCTTCTCCTTTGGTCCAAATCCTGCCAATAATCACAAACAATAACAGGGAGTGGCATCTTTGATGTACTCCCTGTTTCTTAGCTTACTGGTACGCCCGGCAGGATTCGAAGAGCAGGATTCTCAAAATAAAAAAATTATGTAATTACAATTAGTTGACTCTATTTCAATTTTTCATTCTATTTTTGGTTTCGTTTGGAAATGTTTGGAAATATTTGACCTTGACGGGCACAATTTGGGCACAGTCCAAATATGGCATAAAATGGTCGTGCCCATTATTTCCCAATTATCTTGCGCACCTACTTAAAAGATAAAAGTTACTATCAATGAAAATTTGTGCTATAGTGAGAATCATTTGAATAAAAGGAATGGCAAATATTGACAGGCAATAGGTTATTGGATGCCGACCGTTCAAAATATTTCAGGCCCATTTCGATTTTTCTTTTATAGTTTCGATTGCAACGAGCCGACACATGTCCATGTACGACGGGAAAAAATGACATGCAAATTTTGGATAGAGCCTATTGCTTTAAGTGAAAATCATGGATTCTCCAGTAGGGAATTGAACCGTATTCGCCGGATTATTCAGGTAAACACGGAAAAAATCATTGAGGCTTGGCATGAACACTGTGGTTAGTGCAATTGAACCCCGTATAAAGCACATCGAAGTTACCGAAGATACGATTACGGCTTATCTGGTTGACGGTCGTGTTATAAGCGTACCGCTCGCGTGGTCATGGCGTTTGTCGGACGCAACCGTGGAACAACGGAATACTTGGGAACTTATCGGGGACGGTCAAGGCGTGCACTGGCCCGATATCGACGAAGACATCAGCGCAAACGGAATGCTAACTGGAATTCCGGCGCGTCGTCCTCAGCACGTTACTGCATAAAATTGACTCGGTGAAGAAATTTGCAAACTGTGTCCCATAGGGCAAAGCTGTTCAAGGCATCTCCTCGCTTCTATCAAAAATCTCCAGTTTAAAATGGAATCCTTCATACGTCATCAGCATCCGTCCAAATTCATCCCATCTTATTTCTTTACCATCAATTACAATTAACGGGGGATGTCCATAATAATCATCACTTTCAAGATCAGAGCTGATTCTGGCTCGGACAATATCGTCATTTGAAATCTGCCAGCTATTGGTGGTCCCATCCCATTCTAAATGGTTTCTGTTCAATCCTCTCCGCATCCGTTCAAACAGTTTTCCAAATAAATCAAAAATTTCTTTGTCAATGTCACCGATCAAACTGAATTCATAACCGCCACGATGACCCTCCTTGATTTCAAATGCGTCTATACCAACCCGGTCACCAAGATGTCGTATCGTGAAATGGAATTCGTGCTCAACTCCTTCAGTATCTTTTAAAATGATCTGCTCGAAATCGACATGATCTAAATCAGTACCACTGTAATCGGCCATCCTTTTATTAAAACATGTGAGACAGGAACAGAGATATTCCTTTTCTGGTGCCACGTAAATCGTACTGTGCCTCGGCACATATTGGCCACAAAATTCACATTTTTCTTTTTTGATATTGGAATCCATTGGTTTTCCTTTTTTTTATTATCTGAAATACGTTTGACATTTACCAAAATACTTTACCCTGGCGATTTCTTCATCGACTCCATCTATGTCATTGGTCTCATCTAATTCCGTTACAGGATTTTAATGTTAAAAGCCCGAAAGAGCGGATCAGAAAATATCGCCCGTATTTTTATGAAGCCAGTGCGATTGACCGTTCTGACAAGATGCAAGCCAGGGTCATGGATGATAAGGTTTTTGGCAAAAGAACGCAAAAGAAATTTTGAACTCAGCAAAAGCGATCTTTTCAGATATCATATACGCTATTTTAAGGATTCCGGTGTTATCGGGGCAAAGGAGTTTGTGTCGGCAAATTACCAGCGGTTTAAAACATCTTTTTTTTCAAAGCACGAAAAGAAGCCAAAACCGATCAAGGGCGTGGGGGGATGTATTCGTTGAAAGTGGCTGTCTGAAATCGTCTGAAAATAGTGTTTTAATGAGGATGTGGGCATTTAGATTTGG
>JBAPTX010000203.1:0-9071 GCA_049282375.1 Calditrichia bacterium | reverse complement strand
CTTTTGTGAACGGGAAAATAGTTCACCGAAAAATTTAGCCAGAAATTCTTTCCTTATCCGAAACGATTTTTCTTCTTTACTTACCCGAAGGCATAAATAACCCGGAAAATAAAATATAACATCAGCATCAAAGCTTTATAAAAGTGGTTCATTGTCACGGCTTTCGGGTTAATTTTCGGCGTTGTGCGAAACATTTTTCCCGGATCGGAAGAGATCATGAAGTAAAAAGAAGAATTGAATTCCCCCGAAACGGTTTTAATTTAGCGGTGCTGAATTTTGCAAATGTTAGACAAGCTGATTCTATGTCAGAAAAGAAACCAAACCGGAAATTTGCGCCACCCCGTAAAAGCCTGAGCCAGAATTTCCTGATTGATGTCAACATCTCCGAAAAAATAGCCGCATCCCTCGATTCGCCGGATTCCGCATGGGTGCTGGAAATCGGTCCGGGACGCGGTGCGCTCACCGGTTTTCTGATCCGCCGTTTTGCACAAGTCATTGCTGTTGAACTGGATGATGCGCTGGCGGAAGACTTGCCGCACCTTCTGCAGGAACCGGAAAATCTGCAGGTTGTCCATAACGACTTTTTAACGATGAATTTAGATCAGGGGCTGCCCTGTGCCCGCTCAGCGGGGGCGGTGGCCGGCAGTCTTCCTTACCATATCACCTCCCCAATTCTTTTTAAAATAATTGACCACCGGAGCTGCTTCCGGGAAGCTGTTCTGATGGTTCAAAAAGAAGTGGGCGAACGCCTTACCGCAAATCCGGGCAGCCGCAGCTACGGCATTCCGTCCGTCATTCTTCAGTTGCATGCGGATGTGGAATATCTTTTTACGGTCCCTGCCCATCTGTTTTATCCCCGGCCCAAAGTAGATTCGGCGGTGGTGCACATCCGCTTCACAGAAGAGCGCGAGCGGCAGGCGGCGGATTTGCAGCTTTTTGGAAGCATTGTGAAAGGGGTTTTTAATCAGCGCCGAAAAATGTTGCGAAATACATTGTCCGCTTTTGCTGATCCGGCTATATTGGAGAGGCTAACACTTGATTTAACCCGCCGTCCGGAAACTTTATCGGTCTCCGAATTTATAAAGCTCGTTAATGAGATTATCCGCCTGAAAGGATGAAACTGTTTTATGGGCAGAATAACCAATGACATTAATCTGGATGAACTGCTGGAAGACATTCGCTATCTGATAAAGAATGAACAGACCAGTTTTATCATGACCATTATTGCAGACCTGCATCCGGCGGATATTGCCGAGGTGATGAGCCACCTGAACGATGAAGAGCGCCGGTCCATTTTCAGCCTGCTTCCTCCCGATATGGCAAGTGAAGTTCTGGTGGAACTGGAAGAAAATGTGAAGGAAGATGTGCTGGAAGGTCTGGATGCACAGCAGATTGCCGAAATGGTGCAGGGCATGGATTCCGATGACGCCGCCGACCTCGTTTCGGACCTGCCTGTGGAACAGGCCAGCGAAGTTATGGACAACATTAAAGGCCCGGATTATCACGAAATTCAGGAGTTGCTTCGCTATCCGGAAGATTCTGCCGGCGGCATTATGGCCAAAGAATATGTATCTGTGAATGTAAATTCCACCGTGCAGGAGGCCATCAGCGAGATCCGCGACAAGTATCACGAAGTGGAAGACCTTTATCATTGCTTTGTAGTGGATGATTTCGGCACCCTGGTGGGGCGGATTTCCCTGCGTAAACTGATTCTTTCCAAGCCCGATACCCGGGTGCGCGATATAATGGATCAGGATGTGATGAGCATCGACAGCGACGTGGATCAGGAGGAAGTGGCCCGCATTTTTAAAAAATATGATATGGTGGCCGCTCCGGTGGTGAACAAGCGCCATAAATTGATCGGCCGTATCACGATTGATGATATTGTGGATGTAATCGGGGAAGAAATTGATGAGGATTTAGGGCGCATTGCCGGTACCGGCGAAGAGGGGGTTCTGGAAGACAGTGTGCTGCAGATTTCAAGAGCGCGCCTGCCCTGGCTGATCCTTTCCTTCGTGGGAGAAATTTTATCCGCTTTTATCATGCTCAATTTTGAAGGCACCATTCAACAGATTATTGCCTCCACCTTTTTTATCCCGTTGATTATGGCAATCGGCGGAAGCGTCGGGCAGCAGTCCAGTATAATCGTGGTGCGCGGTCTTGCCACAGGGGAAATCGGGCTGTTTGATACCCGCCGCCGCCTGCGCCGCGAAATTTCGGTTGCGGTTTTAAATGGAGCCGTGCTGGCGGTGCTCATATTTTTTGTGATACTGATCTGGAACAACGATTATCATTTCGGGTTGATTCTGTCCTGCGCCCTGATCATCATTATACTGAATGCTTCTACCTTCGGGGCGGTAATCCCCCTGTTGTTCAAGAAAATACAGGTGGATCCGGCGCTGGCCACCGGGCCTTTTGTCGCAACTTTCAATGATGTGGTGGGCCTGATGATTTATTTCGGGCTGCTCTCTCTGGGCTTTACTTATTTTATGTAGCAGGCCGGCAGACGGTTAAGCGGCCGGAACAATACAGTTCAGCAGGAATGAAAAGAGAATCCTTTGTTTTCAAGCACTTTGTTGTGAATCACCCGGGACGGACCGTATCCATTGTAATTGCTTTTTTCCTGGAATCCTTTAATTTTTCAAATCGAAACTTATGATCAGCACCGTAAAAACCGAAGCACTGGTTGTTCACAGTATCCGCTGGAGCGAAACCAGTAAAATCGTTCATCTTTTCACGGAAAAAATCGGTTCGGTGAAAGTGCTGGCAAAGGGGGCGCTGCGCCCGAAAAGCAGTTTCCGCGGAACGTTGGAAAACCTGAACCATCTGGAAGTGGTACTCAATATCCGCGAATCCCGCAGCCTTCAGCATATCCATCAGGCAGCTCTGCTCGATTCGTTCAGCAATATCCGCGATAATCTGGATGCCACGGCGGAGGCATTTGCCATTTTAGAGCTGATCCAGAAACTTCTCCGGTTCAACGAACCCGGAGAATTACTTTTCCGGCAAACCATTGGCATCCTGCAGGATCTGAACAGGCCGGGAAGCAATTCTGCCGGTTTTTCTCATTTGCTGCGTTATTTACTCATTTTAACGGATTATCTGGGATTTAGCTGGGAGTTCGGATATTGCCGCGGCTGCGGCACCGTTCCGGGGCGCTTCCCTCTGCAGGTGGATGTCCCCACCGGGGCAGTTTACTGCCGTTCCTGTAATCCGCCGCAGGGCGCCGCCTCCGTCCGGCTGGAATACCCGCAATGGGAACTGCTCCGGCGGCTGAAGGCAGGGAGCCTGCAAGATGCCGCCCGGAATGAATCTGCCGCCGCCCCGCTGATCAGCCTGCTGCTCTCCCACTTGAATTTCCACACTGAACAGTCCGTTCAATTAAAATCTTTGAAAATGTACCGCCTTTAATTATATTTGCTGCCTGAATTTTTAGAGAGAATGCATAACAGAAGGTAAGCTGTGGCAAGAGAAAAGTCGAATAACCTGATGGACAAACTGAGTTCCCTGGCCAAACGCCGGGGTTTTGTTTTTCAAAGCAGCGAAATTTACGGCGGCATAAACAGTTGCTATGATTACGGCCCCCTCGGCATTGAATTGAAAAAAAATATCAAAGAGCTGTGGTGGCGCAGCATGGTTTACGAGCGGGATGATGTGGAAGGGCTGGATGCCTCCATTCTGATGCACCCGAAAGTGTGGGAAGCCTCCGGGCATGTGGAGGGATTTACCGACCCGATGGTTGACTGTAAGGAATGCAGAATGCGCTGGCGTGAAGATCAGATTGAGCCGGAAAAAGGATGCCCTAACTGCGGCGGCGAACTGACCGAACCCCGCATGTTCAACCTGATGTTCAAAACCTTTATGGGCCCGCTGGAAGACGCCGCAAATGTGGTTTATCTGCGCCCGGAAACGGCTCAGGGTATCTATGTGAATTTCCATAATGTGCGCGAATCCGGCAGGCAGAAAGTGCCGTTCGGCATTGCCCAGACCGGAAAAGCGTTTCGTAACGAGATAACGCCGGGAAATTTTATTTTCCGCACCCGTGAATTCGAACAGATGGAAATGCAGTTCTTTGTTAAACCGGGAGAGGATGACCGCTGGTTTGAATACTGGAAAGAACAGCGCATTCAGTGGTACGGCCGGCTGGGAATTCGCCGGGAAAAACTGCAGTTTCACCGCCACAGCGAAAAGGAACTGGCCCATTATGCCAAAGCTGCATTCGATATAGAATATGAATTCCCCTTCGGCTGGCAGGAGATTGAAGGCATTCATAACCGCACCGATTTTGATTTAAAGCGGCACCAGGAATATTCCGGCAGGGATTTGAACTACTTTGACCAGGAAGCCGGTGAAAAATACCTGCCGTATGTGGTGGAGACCTCCACCGGCGTGGACCGGCTGATGCTGACAGCACTGGTGGATGCATATGAGGAGGAGGAAGAGCGGGTGGTGCTTCGCCTGAAACCGCAGATTGCTCCCATAAAGGCGGCCATTTTCCCGCTGGTGAAAAAACACGGCATGCCGGAAATCGCCCGCGAAATTGAAAAGCAGCTCCGGAAAGATTTCAAAGTATTTTATGATGAAGCCGGTTCGGTGGGTCGCCGCTACCGCCGCCAGGACGAAGCCGGAACGCCTTACTGCATCACCGTGGATGGTCAGACCGCGGAAGACAATACTGTTACCGTGCGGGACCGGGACAGCATGGAGCAGCAGCGCATCGGCAAAGATAAAGTCTATGAGTTTTTAAAGGAAAAAATCGGCTAGCTGAAAATTTGTATCTTAGTAATTCCAATATTTTTCAACCATCAGAATACAAAATAACCTGCACCGCCATAAAATATTAGCCGCCTTCTGCTTAAAAAGAGCATCAGGCGGCTATTTTTTAATTCAGTGTTTGATGCAGCGATCAGGAGAGATCGAAGCGGTCCAGATTCATTACCTTATTCCACGTAGCAACAAAATCGTGCACAAACTTTTCTTTTGAATCCTCCTGTGCATAAACTTCGGCCAGTGCGCGGAGTTGGGAGTTCGAGCCGAAAACGAGATCTACACGGGTAGCGGTCCATTTCACCTCCCCGGTTTTAAGATCACGTCCCTCGAAAACATTATTGTCATCGGAAACCGGCTTCCACTCCGTACCCATATCCACCAGGTTTACGAAGAAGTCATTCGTAAGCGTTCCCGGCCGGTTGGTAAAGACGCCGTGTCCGGACTGCCGGTAGTTGGCATTCAGAGCGCGCATTCCCCCCACCAGGACGGTCATTTCAGGAGCGCTTAGTGTTAATAACTGTGCCCGGTCCACCAGCAGTTCTTCGGTGGGTACGGAGAAACCGGCCTGCAGGTAATTGCGAAATCCGTCGGCTTTGGGTTCAAGCGGTTCGAATGACTGCACGTCAGTCTGCTCCTGCGCGGCATCCATGCGTCCGGGTGTGAAAGGAACCTCCACTTCGAAACCGGCATCTTTCGCCGCTTTTTCAACCGCTGCGCAGCCGCCCAGTACGATCAGGTCGGCAAGGGAGATCTTTTTACCGCCGGTCTGATTATCGTTAAAATCCTTATGGATATTTTCAAGTGTCTCCAGCACCTTCGCCAATTGATCAGGCTGGTTGACCTCCCAGTCTTTCTGCGGCGACAGGCGGATGCGAGAGCCGTTTGCACCGCCCCGTTTGTCAGAGTTGCGGAATACCGAAGCAGAAGACCAGGCAGTGTAAACCAGTTCTGAAACGGAAAGGCCGGAATCAAGAATAGAGGCTTTTAATTTCGAAATATCGGCGGCATTGACCAGCTCGTGATCGACCTCGGGAATCGGATCCTGCCAGAGGAGATCTTCCTGCGGCACTTCCTCACCCAGATAGCGCGCACGGGGCCCCATATCGCGGTGAGTCAGTTTGAACCAGGCACGGGCAAAAGCATCGGCAAACTCGTCCGGATTCTCATGAAAACGCCGGGAAATTTTCTCATAAACCGGGTCCACTTTCAGAGACAGGTCGGTGGTTGCCATCATGGTCGGTACGTGTCTGGATGGGTTGTGAGCAGCCGGCGCCAGATCTTTCTCATCTACATTCTTCGGAGACCACTGCCAGGCACCGGCAGGGCTTTTTGTCAGTTCATATTCATAGCCGAACAGCATGTCGAAGAAAGTCATATCCCACTTGGTGGGGGTCGGTGTCCATGAGCCCTCGAGGCCACTGGTGATGGTATGGTCGCCCTTGCCGCTTTCAAACCTGCTTCTCCATCCCAGGCCCTGGTCAGTGATATCGGCGCCTTCCGGTTCGCGCCCGACAAGTTCTGCATTGCCGGCGCCGTGGCATTTGCCGAAGGTGTGGCCGCCGGCAATAAGGGCTACTGTTTCCTCGTCGTTCATTGCCATGCGCCCGAATGTCTCCCGGATATCATGAGCAGCCGCTTCCGGATCCGGCTTTCCGTTGGGACCCTCCGGATTCACATAGATCAGGCCCATCTGGACTGCGGCAAGCGGATTCTCAAGTGCACGGCCCTCGCTGTAGCGTTTATCTCCCAACCACTCCTTTTCGGTGCCCCAATAGACATCCTCCTGTGGTTCCCACACATCTTCCCGGCCGCCGCCAAAGCCGAAAGTCTTGAAGCCCATGGATTCCAGGGCGCAGTTTCCGGCAAGGATCATAAGGTCGGCCCAGGAGATTTTATTGCCGTATTTCTTTTTGACCGGCCAGAGCAGGCGGCGCGCCTTATCTAGGTTTGCATTATCCGGCCAGCTGTTAAGCGGCGCAAAGCGCTGCGAACCGGTGGAGGAGCCGCCGCGGCCATCACCAATACGATAGGTGCCTGCGCTGTGCCATGCCATGCGGATGAAGAACGGACCATAATGGCCGTAATCTGCCGGCCACCAATCCTGCGAATCCGTCATCAATGCATATAAATCCTCTTTCACTGCTTTGAGATTCAGGCTCTTAAACGCTTCTGCGTAATTAAACGAACCGCCCAGCGGATTTCCTAAAGGCGAATTCTGGTGCAGAATTCTGAGGTTCAACTGATTTGGCCACCAGTCCCGATTCGCCGTTCCCTTTCGGGGAGCTTTAATCGGGCCCATACTTTCATTTTCCATTGTTTTCCTCCTTTTTCTTCGTAATAGTTCATATAGGGTATAAAAAGTGAAAGCCGTATGTTCCTGGACTTTTCAGATAACAAAATATATGCAGTTCTGCGTTTTTGCAAATTTAGATTTATCATTTCTTAATTCATTATTAACAGGAGTTCATTGAAAGATATCCTTTCATTTTGGCTTTTTGTCTTTCTCTGAATACTGATTTTCTTTGTTGTTTCAGCCGGATGATTTCTGCTTTCCCGGAATTGTCCCGCTCCCGGAATACGCTGAAGGAAAGTGGCGTTGCCGGGCTGAAAACCGGTGTGCAGTTTGACCATAATGATAATTTTTATTGAAATCCAAATGCATAGTCAGGAATAATTATATGTACTGGAGAACTGATTGGATGTTAACGGGTAATATATGTGAGCTCGATTCAGTGCATGTACACTCTTGGACAGGACCCCTGCTCAGGTTTACGGACAAATTTAAATTGTCATGGCTGCATAGAAGCAGAGAAAGTATAAATTATAAATTTGAGAATTATGGATAAAGGCGGAAAAAAAACACCAACCATTCACCCTCTATTGCATGAAAGATGGAGCCCGCGGGCATTCAGCAGTAAAGCGGTGGAAGAGCAGGATCTCTGGCTGCTGTTTGAAGCGGCCCGCTGGGCGCCCTCCAGCTTTAATGAGCAGCCCTGGGCTTTTATTGTGGCCTGCGAATCCGACCGGGAAGTCTATGAACAGATGGCAAACTGTCTCTCCGAACGGAACCGGCAATGGGCAACCACTGCCCCGGTGCTTGCCGTTTGCCTGGCCAAAACTCATTTTGAGCATAATAAAAAAGAAAACCGGCACTCCTTTTACGATACCGGACTTGCCGTAGCCAATCTGGTGATGCAGGCAACCGATCTGGGAATTTCAGTCCACCAGATGGCCGGCTTTTCAACGGAAAAGGTGCGGGAAAAATTTCTTGTACCACCGGCGTTTGAACCGGTGGCGGCCATGGCGATCGGCTATGCCGGAAATCCGGCGCGGCTTCCCTCCGATCTGCGGATGAATAAACGTGCCGCCCGCCGGCGAAAAGCGCTGAGAGAATTTGTGTTCGGGGCGGAGTGGGGGAAGCCGTATGAGTTTAACATTCTAACAGAAGAGGAAAACCGGAATGAATCTTGAAATTGAGGGAAAAGTTGCCATGGTTGCCGCGGCCAGCAAAGGTATCGGCAAAGCAATTGCCGCGGCCCTGGCCGCAGAAGGCTGCGCTGTTTCCATCTGCTCGCGCTCGCAGGAACACCTGGATCATGCCCGGCGGGAAATTGAAGCGGCGGTTCCCGGAGCCGGAATTCTGACCTTCCCCTGCGACGTCAGCCGTAAATCCGATCTGGAAAACTGGGCGGCGGAAACCCGTAAACAGTTCGGCAGTATCGATATTCTGGTAACCAATACCGGCGGACCGCCCCCCGGACGATTCATGGAATTGAGTGAAGAACAGTGGCAGCAGGGCGTTCAGTCCACCTTGATGAATGTCGTGCGGCTGTGCAATCTGGTGCTGCCCGGTATGCAGGAGCAGAACTGGGGGCGCATTGTTCATGTAACTTCGCTGGCAGCCAAACAGCCGGTGGACATCCTCTCCATCAGCAACACGCTGCGGGCAGGAATTTCCGCGCTCACCAAGACCCTTTCAAACGAGTATGCAAAATTCAATATCACCTGCAATGCCCTGCTTCCCGGCCATATTTTAACGGACCGTCAGACTGAACTGAATCAGGTGAAGTCAAAAGAATTGGATATTTCCGCGGAAGAATATGCAGCCCGGGTTCAGAAGAGTATTCCCGCCCGCCGTTATGGGCAGCCGCAGGAGATCGGCGCCGCAGCCGCGTTTCTCTGCAGTGAGGCGGCCTCCTACATCAACGGCGTTTCTCTGCAGGTGGACGGCGGATTGATTGAAAGTACTTTCTGAAATAATAGATCTGCAGGAAATGAATAAATATTGAGGGATGCCGCTT
>JBAPTX010000202.1:0-10580 GCA_049282375.1 Calditrichia bacterium | reverse complement strand
GCATAATCCCCCTTCAAATATTGATACCAATGCCGTTCAGATCATTAAAATTGATTCCACTAAAGGAAATGGCATTTTTCAGATTCAGGTGCTGGATAACGTGAACATTACCGGGCATGATTATCTGGTACTGTTTCATGCAGATATGAGCGGCGGGGTGCCCAGGAATCCCGTTTTTGAGATTATAGATTTAACTACCGGCGATACCCTGCTGCAAAGAAGCGAAAACCTGATAAAACTGGATCCGCAGGCTCAGTTTAAAACCATTCCGCCGCGGGTGGACGGGCTGGAATGGACCATCCGTTCCGCCACCCAGATTATTGTGGACCCGGAAGAGAATGCAATTCACTGGGAAGGCCAGGGGGATTATGATATTACGGTATCTATGACCCAGAAGGTGGTTTCGGATTACCGCCTGATTTTTAAAGGGGAAGGGGCGGAGAATGCCTATCATTATCAGGACACCAGCCAGGTAGTGATGCAGGTGCCTTTTGAAGCCTGGAATTTACTGACCCGGAATGAATCCGGACAGGTGGTTCCCCGCAAAGCTAAGATTATTGTGAATGATAAAGGAGAAAAGGGAGTTTGGGACAGTGGTGACCTGTTTTTCCTTTACGAAAACCATCTGGTTGGCAGAGAGCCCTCGGAAATGATCCGCACTCTGCGCTTCTGGTTTGACTGGAATGAAAACGCCGCACCGGGTGAACCCGCCAATACAAAATGGGCGGTAGGCGATACGGTGGTTATACCCATTCTGGTGCCTTTTCATGAAGGAGATGGTTTTATTGTTAAAACCGGCGGCATCTACGAAGTCACGGAATCCGGAGAAGAGGAGTTAAAGCAAATCAGGGTGGTTCCCAATCCCTACATTGTGCGCGCAGGCTGGGAAGTGAATGAAAACAGCCACAAGCTCCAGTTTATCAATTTACCTTCAATATGCACCATCCGCATTTTTAATGTTGCCGGAGAACTGGTTCAAACGCTGGATCATGATAATTTATATAATGGCACCCGGAATTGGGACCTGCGGACGTCCAACCGGCAGGAGGCGGCGCCGGGGCTGTATATCTGGGTGGTGAATACCCCCAATGGAAAAAAGGAAATGGGAAAATTTACCATAATACGGTAGCGGTATTGCGGTGAGCGGAGGATTAACAAATGAAAAAATCTTTTCTGGTTTTCATCTTCATACTTTGTTGTGTTCGAATGGGTTTTCCAGCCGATGAACTTTCCAAAGTGGGAACTAATATGGCGCAGTTCCTGAAACTGGGGATTGGTAGCCGGGCCACCGCTCTGGGCGATGCCTATGCCGCAATGGCCAATGATGTTTCTGCCATGGCTTGGAATCCCGCTGGTATCCAACAGATTCGCAGGGGCTCTTTCGGCCTTTCCCGGACTCAGCTTTTTGCAGACATCACTCTGAATTTTGCCGGTTTTTCATATCCCGTGGACAACAGCACCGCAGTTGGGGTAAGTGTCATCAACCTGAGCAGCGGTGATATTGAAGTCACCACTTTAGATGCCCAGCAGGGCACCGGTGAGTATTATAGCACCTCCGATCTTGCTGTTGGTGTATCTCTGGCACGTCAGCTTACCGACCGCTTTATTTTAGGGGCTACCGTAAAATATATCGAAGAAAGAATTTACCGGGAAAAGGGCAGCACTTTCGCCTTTGATATCGGTTCGCAGTTCGATACCGGTATTTACGGCATGCGGCTGGGAATGAGCCTGCAGAATTTCGGCGGTAAAATAAAGCTGGACGGCCCAGACCTTGATCAACCTTATTCCAACCCGCAGACCGGTACTGTTCAGCCGGCCGGTTTGCGGCTGAAAACGGAGAGGTGGTCCATCCCTCTGGTTTACCGCATGGGGGTAATGATGGATTTGCTGGGACCCGGCAGCCGCATTATGACCAACCCACTGAATCGCTTCACAGTGGTTGCGGAAGCAAACGATCCCAGTGACCACTATCTGCGCTACAATATGGGAGCGGAATACGAATGGAACGGGATGTTTGCCCTTCGCGGCGGTTACCGGCTTAATTATGATGAAGCCGATTTTACACTGGGTGCCGGTTTCAAGGTTAATCTGGGGGGCACCCTTCTGCAGATTGACTATTCATTTAATAATTACGGTGTTCTGGAGTATGTCCATCAATACAGCCTGATGTTTTCCTTTTAGAAGCATCATCGGGAAAGCTGCAATAGAATTGAGTTCGATAAATTCGCACACTGAATTTAAAAGGATTTGAATGGCTGAAATAACATAAAACTTCATGATGAGCCTGCCCGCCACTCCGAGCCCTTTAATGGGGGCGGATTCATAACACCAGTAATTATTCTTTTTTTAAATTGAATTCATGTTAGATAATTAACAGATAAATAGAGGTTAATACCGGATAAATGGTTGATTTTTTTTATATACCGTTTTTTCCGATAAAAAACCTCGTTTATATTGTTTGAGCAAAAATAAACAAATTCATGGAGGGTTTTTTTATGAAGTATTCAGTAACAACTGCTGCACTGCTGGTTCTTCTGTTCATGCTGGCATTCGGATATGCTGCAGAGCAGAACGGCTCAGCAAAAGCACTGCAATCTCAACCGGTTTCCGTGTTGAGCGACGGAGTTCAGGATGTACAGTTAGCTCCGGTTAACCCGATAGAGGGTTTGCGTAATGATACGCTGGTTTATCTCGAGAATTTTGAGTCCGGAGCGCCCGGTTGGGTTTCCATCGATGAAACCAATCCCGGGGAGTTCTTTCATCAGGATGACTGGATGGCCTATGGCGGTTCCGGTTTGTCCTGGTGGCTGGCCGATACCACTCTGGGAAATGACGGCGGATATTTGAGCCACTGGTATCAGGTACTGGATTCACCGGAAATCACCGTCAATGGTAATGCAACGTTATCCTTTGTACACCGGCTTAAAGTGGAAGACCCCGCCGGCGCCACCGCCCCGTATGACGGATGGGATGGCGTAAATGTGCGTATCTCCACCGACAGCGGCGCGACCTGGACTGTGCTGCAGAATCCCAATCCCGCTTATAACACCACCAGTTTATACAGCTTCGGTGAAGAATGGGGAGAAGGCCCCAATGTTCCCGGCTGGGGCGGCGCTATCACCACCTGGACACCGGTAACAGTTGATCTGTCCGGTTATACCGGCGACGTGATGATCCGTTTTGCCTTTGCTTCTGATCCTGCATTCGATACCAATGATGATCCGACCATGTTTGGCTGGCAGGTTGATGAAATTAAAGTGGAAGAAGGCGGAAGCACCCTGTATTACAATGATGGGACACAAAATGACATGATTGCGAAAAACTGGGGACCGGTAGGCGGCGATTACTGGCATATTTCCACTGATCCCACCGCACCCTCACCCACTCACATTGGCAATGCCAACGATCCGGCAATCAACAGCTATCATCCTAATATGCAGGCATCCTATATTTCTCCTTATTTCTGGCTGCCGGATACCATTACCGAAGCCTATCTGGATTTTGCGCTGCAGGGTACCTATACTGATCCCGATGTATTCCCCGCAGTGGATTATTTCGGAGCGTATGTTCAGGTGAAAGGCGAAACCACCTGGCGCTATATCAGCAATATTACCATGGATCCCAATGGAGATAATTTTGTCTACAGCTCTGCTCCGGATTTCTGGTCACTGTTCTCTGCATCCTATTCCACCGGTTTAGTGGATCTCTCTCCGCTGCTGGGCGATTCGATTCGCGTTAAATTCACTTTCTTCTCTGATGAAGATGCTCCGCAGGGCACTGCTGTCATGATTGACGATGTTATCGTATGGACGCCCCCGCTTAATCTGCCGGCGCCCGCCAATCTGGAAGCCGCTGCCGGAGACAATTATGTTGACCTGCTTTGGGACGAAATGAATCAGGTTGGCCACCAGCAGTTTGTATATGATGACGGCACATTTGAAAATGCCATTCACCTGAACAGCGGTACTGCTGATGCGGGTGTTTATTTCAATTCCGGTTCAGCCGCTACCATTGATACGGTCTGGATCTGGGGATATTCTTCTAATACTACCAATAATGCAACCCTTAAAATATGGGAAGCAAATGCCGGCAGCATCAACACCAATCCCACTTATACCAAACCCATTACCCTGGCTCTGAACCAGTGGAATGCCATTGATTTAACAGGCGACAACTGGACGGTAGCGGGAGATTTTGTTGCCGGTATTCAGATAAATTTGGATATGTGGATTCCTTTGGACGAAACCACCATCCCCAGCTCCCACAGCTATGTAAATCTTGGCGGATGGAGTACCTGGCAGTCGGTTGCAGCAGCCCAGAGTCCTCCTTTACCCGACGGCGAATGGGGTATTCGCGCTGCGGTATCTTATTCCGGCGGCACAAATATCACCTACAATGTGTACCGCAAGCTGGATACTGCACCTAACTACGGCGCAGCACTGGCCACCGGCCTCAATTATGCCCTGTATCACGATGCTACCGCGAATAATGGCGAGACCTATTGCTATGTGGTGACTGCCGTTTATCCGGGCCAGGGCGAAAGCGGATTCTCAAATGAAGTATGCGTAACGCCGCAGGCCGCAACTATTTATGAAATGAAGTATGACGACGGAACGGCGGAAAGTTATTACGGCGTCGGTTCCGGTAATTATGTGGCCGTTAAATACGACCTGAATGCATGGCCCCAGGATCTGGTAACCATCAGAGCTTATTTCCAGAATAATCCCGGCTCCGCCCAGTTTATTGTCTGGGATGATGACGGGACCAATGGTATGCCTGGAACGGTGATGGCCACCCAGACGGTTGCCAATCTGCAGGGCGGCTGGAATGATGTTCCTATGAGCGGTGTTTCCATTTCTAACGGCAGTTTTTATGCAGGTGTGCGTTTTGCACCCACAACGCCTGACGTCGGTATTGACGAGACCGCACCGATTGACGATATGTCTTATCTGAAAATCGGTACAGGTGTTTGGGAAAAATTCACCGGCCTCGGTCTGAATTACGATGTGATGGTCCGCGTGGAGCTGGACAGCGCCTCTGTCGGAATTGAAGATTTGAATCCTGCAATGATCGAGAATTTCGAACTGCTGCAGAATTATCCCAATCCGTTTAACCCCTCCACGCAGATTGCCTTTACCGTGCCTCAGAATTTCGCCGGTAAAAAAGCAGTTCTGAAGGTGTATGACCTGCTGGGCCGTGAAGTTGCCACCCTGTTGAACGGGCCGGTAACACCCGGTGTCCATCGCCTGCAGTGGAACGGCACCAATAACATGGGTCAGGCGGTTACCAGTGGTATTTATTTTTATACCATTAAAACCGGCGACCTGGTGCAGACCCGCAAAATGATACTCATGCGGTAGTTATTGCCCTATTCATTTCTTTTTTTGAAAAGAGAGGCCATCCGGATTTCCGGGTGGCCTTTTTTTTATACCAGCTTTATCCGGAGAATTCCACAACCGGACAAATAATCTGCTTAAAATTTTGTAACCCTTGCGCTGTTTTATTCATCTTAATACTGTATGCCACTTAGGATTTTTAAGAATTTCTTTAAAAGCTCCGGATGTAATCCGGTAGGGCAATTTGGCCGCAAAACCGGGTTCCGCCGGAGAAATAATATTTTCAGGGAACACTTTTATTTTTTGATAATTGAAGCGGTTAATCAAAAGGAAATTCATTGAATCAAAGAGTTACAGAAGGTTTTATTTCGGTTCAAGGCTTGAGAAAATCAGCCGACTTTAGAATTAACAGTTCATCCGGTTCATATAAAATGAGGATTTATTTTATGAAAAGAGGGTTATGGTTTTTTTTAATGGCAGTATTTCTTTTGCAGGTACAATCCGCAACGGCGCAGTTGGTGCCGGGTAAGGATTATTCCGATAGATCATTCTGGGTTGTTTTTAAGCCCTATATGGAAAGTATTCAGATACAGCAGACTGAAGATGGACCGGAAAGCGGCATCGCTTCCGTGGACAGTCTTTTCAGCGAAGCAGAAGTTAATAAAGTGGTGCAGGAGGCGCCGTTTGCCGATGCCCGTGACCGGGTAGGCGACATCAGTTTTCAAAATCTTTACCGGGTGGAAGTGCCGCCCACAGCGGATATTCTGCAGGTGATTAACAGGTTCAGTGATGACCCTTCCGTAGTCGTGGCGGAACCGATTCCCATTTATTATCCCAATGAAATTATACCCTATACGCCAAATGATGCTCTTTTTGCCAGCCAATGGCATTTAACCGCCATTCAGGCCGATTATGCCTGGGGGATGTGGAATGGAAATGCGCCGACGACCGATACTGTTGTCGTGGCGATTCTGGATACCGGTGTGGATTGGGATCATCCCGATTTAATCGGCAGCATTTTTGTCAACCCGGCTGAAGATATTGACGGCGACGGCGTAGTGGGCGATTTTGGGGATCCCTCTGCCGGCGGCGACGAGGACGGCATAGATAATGACGGCAACGGATATGTGGACGACCTGATCGGCTGGGACTTCTGCGGCTCCGATAAAAACAATCCCCAGCCGGATAATGATCCCCACAGTTCCCCCAATGTGGGTGTTTTCGGCATGCTGATGCACGGGACTCATGTGGCTGGAACTGCAGCACCCACCACCAACAATAATATCGGTGTGGCCGGTCCCGGATTCGGCGCCAAAATTATGCCCATAAAAGTGGCTTATGACAATGATACCCAGTCCACACCCGGTGTTTATGCTTCTCCCGCTTCATACATATATGCAGCCAAAAGCGGGGCGCATATTTTAAACTGCAGCTTTGGGGGGACCGGCTACAGCGGCATTACTCAATCCGCCATTAATCTGGTTCACGATACCTACGGCGCCATTGTGGTTGCCGCAGCCGGAAACGATAATGTAAACCTGAACAACAGTCACCATTATCCCTCCGATTACAATAATGTGATATCGGTTGCTGCCCTGAACAGCGGGGATACAAAAGCAAGTTTTTCCAATTACGGTTCATCTGTTGACATCAGTGCTCCCGGTGTTAACATCTGGAGCACCATTTATAAAAATAACGGGACGGGTTATCAGGGCGCCGGCTGGAGCGGCACTTCCATGGCTTCTCCGCTGGTGGCCGGCAGCCTGGCGCTGCTGAAAGGCTTCTTCCCGGAAAAATCCAATATCTGGCTGGAACAGCGCATTATTGATGCCGCCGATAATATTGATGGGGTGAATCCCGCATACGTCGGTAGTCTGGGAACAGGCCGGGTAAATATTTACAGCGCCATTGCTCAGGGAATTCTCCCCAAACTGGCTTTTAAAAGCTATTCGCTTGAAATTCAGGATGATACCGATGGGCAGTTGAATCCCGGCGAAACCGCTTTAATGCGGGTTACTCTGGAAAATCAGGCCGGGTGGAATACTGCTGCCGGTATAAAGGCAGTGTTGAGATCGCCTGGCGGGGAACTGCAGATCAGCGACAGTCTGGCGGTATTTCAAGATATTTCTTCCGGCAGTATCGGCCTGAATTTAATCGACCGGTTTCAGTTTACGGTGGATAGTACGGCCTCAATCGGCGACATTCCGGTGGAATTGTACATCACTGCTAATCAGGATTCAGCAGTCGCATATGATATTCTGCTCAGTTTCAATATTGCGACCAGCATTAATCAGCAGGGCTGGCCGCAGGCGATTAACGGCTTTGCAGAGAGCAGCCCGGCGGCGGTTGATTTAAATGGCGACGGCAGCAAAGAAGTTATCCTGACTGCAGTTGATAATAAAGTTTATGTCTGGCAGGCGGACGGCACACCCTTGAGCGGTTTTCCCTTTACTGCAGGGAATCAGTTTGTAGCTTCTCCGGCTGTGGCGGATATTGACAACGATGGCCAGCCGGAAATTGCCGCCGCCAGCAAAGATAATCACCTCTACCTGCTGGAAGCCGACGGCAGCCTGCTGCTGGATTTTGATGCCGGTGCCCAGTTATGGGGCACGCCCACGCTGGCCGATTTCGATGGGGATGGAGATCTGGAAATTGCGTTTGGCGATTTTAACGGCAGGCTCCACTTGATTCAGCATGATGGTACATATGCGGCAAATTTCCCGCTGGATTTAACAACCATTCATCGTATCCTTGGCGGTCTGGCCGTTTCTGATCTGGATAACGACGGGAATCTTGATATCGCTTTTGGAACATTTAACGGAGATGTATATGCTGTTTCCTCCGCAACCGGCGCCCCTTTATCCGGATTTCCCGTAGCGGTGGGTGCGCGGGTTAACGGAGCTCCGGCCATTGCCGACCTGGACGGCCCCGGCCCGATGCCGCAAACGATTATTGTTACCTCCCTTTTTAAAAACCTAAATCTGATTACGGCAGATGGCTCTGTTTACGCAGAGTATAATTTCCCGGAAGCAATTGAAGGAGAACCGGCCATTGCCGATTTGGATCAGGATGGCAGTGCTGATATCATTTTTGGCTGTAATGACGATCGTCTTTATGCGGTGGCAGCCGATGGGACCCCGTTAGCCGGATTCCCGGTTTCAGTGGGATTTGATATCCAGAGTTCGCCGGTGGTTGCCGATTGGGAAACCGACGGCAGCCCGGAGATTGCATTTATTAACACCGGTGGCTTTTTGTATCTGCTGGAGTCGGACGGGCTTCCCAGAACAGGATTCCCCATTGAGATGGGCGGTCTGCTGAAATCCAGCCCCACCATTACCGACCTGGATAATGACGGTGATCTGGAACTGCTGGCAGGCGGTTCTTCCGAGATGTTTGTTTATGATGTCCCCGGAAATGCCACAGCGGATCAGCAATGGTTTACTTTGCAGGGAAATTATCAGAGAACCGGCAATTATCAGGAAATTTTTACTTCCATCGCACAGCCGGGAATAACGCAGTTTCCGCAGGAATACCGTCTGGAGCCGAATTATCCCAACCCTTTTAATCCGGTAACCACCATTGCTTTTCAGGTGCCGCAGAAAAGTACGGTAAAACTGGAGATCTTCAATATTCTGGGACAGAAGATCCGCACGCTGGTAAATGATGTGCGCGATGCCGGCCGCCATACGGTGCGCTGGGACGGCACCAATGATGCCGGTTACCAGATGCCCAGCGGTGTTTACATCTACCGTATGGAATCAGAAGATTTTGTGCAGACTTCCAAAATGATGCTGATGAAGTAAGCTGAAACCATCGATTTGTTTTTTCGAAAGAAGGGCAGGCGCTTTTACGGCACCTGCCCTTTTTTTTGTGGTGATGATGCTTTATCGGAGAGGGGTTTATGTATCATCTTGAACTCACCTTAAATTATCAGCGGGAGTGCAAACGGCGGGTTGCGGGTTAAGCGGAGAATTGAATATTAAGCTGTGCCCGCTCTCCCGTTTTACCTATTTTCCAGCAGTACCTCTGTGCAGCAATCTTGCTTCTTGTTTTCCAATAATTCTTATTGTATATAAAGCCGAGAACTACAGGTTATTAAAAAAGGAGACTGCAGATGCAAAGACCGCTAATTCCGCTGCTGCTGTTAATGACCTTATTATTGAGTAGTTTACCTGCACAGGAAAAAAATATTATCGGGTATTTTCAATCCTGGGATTGGCAGAATAACCCTGAAAAGATGCAGCCGCAGAATATTCCCTTCGAAAAACTAACCGCTGTAACCTATGCCTTTTTTTATCCGTTGGAGGACGGGAAAATTGTGGGGATGGATTCTGTTGCTGATCGTTTCCTGCTGGAAGGGAAAAGCGGTTTGGCGGAGCAAAACCGTCCCTCATTAATCGGGCTTGCTCATAAAAATGGGACAAAAGTTATTTTATCCATCGGCGGGTGGGACCATTCCGATAATTTTCCGCAGGTATCTGCCGATCCGCAGAAGCGGCGCAATTTCGCGCGATGGTGCCTTAACCACATCCGCCACTACGGGTTCGACGGAATTGATGTGGACTGGGAATTCCCGGGATACAAATCCCACAATGGAACGCCCGATGATAAATACAATTTCACCCTGTTGCTGCAAACTGTGCGGGACAGCCTGCAGCAATTGTCAACTAAAACCGGCCGTGACTATCTGTTATCCGCTTCTTTGCCGGCTGCTGCTGGACATCTGCCGGATATTCAGGTGCAGAAGATCAGTCAAATCCTGGATTACCTCAATATCATGACCTATGACCTGTTTGGTCCCTGGGGCAGCATCAGCAATCACAATTCGGCGCTTTACGGGCCGGCTAAGGGAGATTCCGCCCGCTGCGTGGACGGTGCGTTCAGATTATATCATCAACAGCATCATATTCCCGCTGAAAAGATAAATCTGGGTATGGCTTTTTACGGCCATTCCTATGCAGGCTGCAGTGAAATGTATTCGCCTCATCAGGGAGCGGACACCACTTTGTTCTCCAAAAACGGCAGCCCCGGCTACGCGCAAATTGCAAAATATTTTCCGCTGTTTGACCGCCGTTGGGATCAAAAAGCGCAGACATCCTATCTGGTGAGTGATTCATTGGATATTCTGGTTTCATTTGACGATGTGGAATCTATTAAAATGAAAGCTGATTACATTCTGCAGAAAGATGCGGCAGGAGTCATTATCTGGCCCTTGCTGGGCGATTATTCTGCAGAGGTGGGAAC
>JBAPTX010000201.1:0-7360 GCA_049282375.1 Calditrichia bacterium | reverse complement strand
GCGGACTGTGGATGTGGAAGCCAGTGTTGCCGAAGCCATGCAGTTGATGGTCCGCTATGCTTCCATTGCGGGAGAAATGCAGGATGTCCCCCGCTGGCAGAAGATGGCTGAAGACCGTATCCAACGGACCCGTTCCATGTTTGTGCAGGGCTGGTTCCGCGACGTGGATGGCCGCAGCGGTCAGCCGATACTTTTTGATGATTTTTACGATGCTGCCATGCTGGCACCCTTAACCGTTAATATAGCGGCCGATTCTCAAATCAACGATATTAAACCCGGGCTGAACCACTTTGCAGAAAATCCCCGCTATTTGCAATGGCCGCCGGGATTAATGGCTTTTACCGAAGCGGCTTATTATGCGGACGAACCGCTGCTGGCCGGGCGTGCGGTCGCACAGACTGCCGACCGGGTTTATGCGCGAACCGATTCGTCGCAGATCATGTTTGCGGATTCTGATGAACCCTTTGCTTACCGCATTCCAGGCGTAGCCAATGAATTCTGGCCGGTTGCTCTGCGCCCGGCAGGCGCGGAAAATTACGGATGGGGCGCCACTTTACCGGCCTATATTATCCGCCATATTGCAGGATTCCGTGAAACTGAAAATGGCGCAGCAAACGCTTTTTATCTGACCCCTGCAATTCCGCCGGATTTAAATAAAATCGGCAGCCGGCTGGTAATCTCCCATTTAAAATTCCGTGACATCTGTTTTCAGATTGAATACCGGATCGGAGATGAAGAAAACCTGGATATTTCACTAAAAATAATGAAACCCGAAGGAAAACACTTTCAGGTTCTGAATAAAGACGGCCGGATTTTGCCTTTGAAAGCTGACGGTAAAAAACAGACTGGATTAACGTTCAGCGGCCAAAACGGCCAAGGTTATTTGATCCGTTTTGAATAACAGTAAAACATCAACGACATGGAGCAGGAAAAATGGAAGGATACGGGCACTATACAACTATCGGAAAATCTTTCGGAATCGGGGTTATCGGGCTGGGAGAAGGAAAAGGCCTGATAAAGGGGCTCGCCAACCATCCTGAATTAAAAGTGGTTGCCGTATGCGATTTGAATTCAAATTTGCGGACACAGGTTCAGCAAAGCTACAATATTCCTTACGCCTTTGAAGATCTGCAGGAAATGGTCGCCAGGGATGATCTGCAAATTGTGGTGATATATACACCGGATCAACTTCATCTGGAACATATCCGCATCTGCTTTGAAGCTGGAAAACATGTCATTTGCACCAAACCGCTGGTTAATTCTCTGGATGAAGCGCGGCAGGTGATTGAATTGAATGATAAATATCCGGACTTAAAACTGATGGTGGGACAAAGCTCCCGCTTTTTCGGACCCATGCGCAAACAGCGGGCTGCATTCGAAGCAAACAAGCTGGGGGATGTGGTTTTTGCCGAAGCCCATTACATACATGATATGCGCTGGTTTTACGGCAATCGGGACTGGGCGAAGCAAGGCGGATTCGATCTGCTGTTTGCCTGCGTTTCTCACCCGGTGGATCTGATTCGCTGGTATCTGGGAGATGTGGTCGAAGTGCATGCTTTTGCAGACCGCACCCGAATTGCGGAGAATTCCGGTTTTCAGGGAAATGATGTGTTTGTGGTAAACCTCATGTTTGAAAGTGGAAGGATAGGCAGGGTTCTGGGATTCTATGGATTGGAACAGCCCCATCAGCACCGGCCCTGGATTGAATGCGCTCTCTACGGCACCCGGGGTACTTTCATCGCCAAGTACCCGCAGTTGGAATCTCTGCAGAAGTACGAAAATGAAGATGAGCGGATTGAATCTTATTTTGAAGATATTTACCACTACTTTCAGTTCGAAGGGGTTAATCATCACGCAGGCGAATTTGTGAACTATACGGAGTATTTTGCCCGGTCTCTGGCAGAAGGAAGAAAGGCCCAGCCGGATGCACAGGACGGCTTTAAAACCATTGCCACCCTGGAGGCGATTCGTGAATCGATTAAAACAGAACAGCCGGTTGGATTGAAAATGCTGATGGGATGAGTTTGATTTATCACCATTCGTAGTCTTGTCTTCAAATAATTGAAGGATTCTGATCCGCTTAAAAGACCGTTTTTTGAATATACGTGATTTTCTTAAACGGGTAATCAGGTGTGTAACGGTGAAATTAACTAAGAAACCTGATGCAAGAAACTGCACAACCCTTAAACTGTAATAACGGTCTGCTGTAAGTTGTGAATTGCCCGATGCTGTTGCGGCGCGGTTAGCCCGCTGCAGGATTCAAAATAAGAAATGCCGGCTCCTGAAAAAAGAATGTGAATCTTAAAAATTATTTTTTATTTTAAATAGTCATTTTAAGGGAAAGAAAGGGCAAAGATGAAAATTCCCTTTTTTATTGCCGGAGTTCTGTTAGCGCTAACATCTTCTTTGCAGTCTCAGAACATGGAAATCAGTTATCCAATGGAAATACCGGTCGTCGTTGTTAAGTATTTCCCTGTTCAGGGGGAATTAATTGACATAAAGAAGACGGGTGATGTGGACATGCCTCTCTCTGCCGCCCGGCAGAAAACGGACAGCCTCACCGGCGGACTGGTGCGTTTTCTGGAAGATGCCTCCCGCTACCATGCCTACAAAAATCCGCAAGCCGAGCCCAGTCTGGATTACCGCATCCTTAATACTTACGAATTTCTGGAACCACTGCCCACCCGTGAGAAACATGCAGGGAAGGCCCCCATGACGGATTACCAGGCCATTTTTAACCGGATTAATGGTACAGACTGGGTGGAAAATCAGGGTGTTAAAGAAATATGGTTATGGGGATACCACGGTGGAAAGGTCGGTTTATGGGAATCCAACATGGGCGGTCCTTTCGGCGATGTCAGTAACAGTAACCGCGATGAGGAAGATTTGCCGGTTCTTGATAATACCTATACTTTTTATCATTATAATTATCAGAGGGGACTCTCTGAAGCAATTGAAGACCACATGCATCAGATCGAAGCCTTGCTGAACCACGTAGATGGGCGGGATACAACCAAAGCGGATGAGTGGGATCAGTTACTGTTCTGGGGTAAATTTGTGGGCAGTAACAAAAGCCACAAGATTATTGAACCTCACGCCGGATGGGCCCATTATCCGCCGAATGCGGAGAAAGATTACGACTGGGCGAATAAAGCCTACGTCCTCACGGACATGGAAGACTGGCACCCGGATGGAACGGGCGAAAAGAAGCGGGTGAACTGCGAACGATGGGATTGCAGCAGCATGGGCTGGTTTAAACTCTGGATGCAGAGTTTGCCGGGTAAAAATAACAATTTGCAATATCAGGGAAAACCGCTGACCAACTGGTGGATTTTTGTGGGGGATTGGGATCTGGCCCGGCAGAAAAATCTGACCCTTGTGCATCGTACAAAATAAAAGCATCATTTTTAAAGGAGGGACAACATGTTTAAAACCATACAAACCGGACTGCTGATAATCTTCAATATCATCCTGCTGACTTCCGCGGCTTTGTCTCAGGTTTCCGTGCAGCAGCCGATTAATATTCAGGAGGGATTGAATCAGGGGACCATTCATGGAACGGTAAGCCCGGCCTTTACAAATAACGGGATCACCAATCTTTTTGATGGAAACCCTTACACTGCAGCAGGTGTGCAGGGGAGCAGTTCGATTTCCATTACTCTGGCTTTCAGTGATTCTGCTGTTTTTTCGGCAAGCAAAGTGTTCTTCTGGAATACTGTAAACTGGACTCTGGAGAGTGCTGATACAGAAAATGATTTGAACAATTCCGCGGGCAGTTATCAGATGCTGGTAAATCAGCAGAACGCAGGGCCTTTTTCCTGGGATTCGCTTTCATTTAATGATGTAACCGCCAAATATGTGCGGCTTACTGTTAATGCCGCCCAGGGCAGTGATATTTTTATCGGTGAATGGGAATTGAATAATAAACTGCTTTTGACATCCCTTTATATTTATCCTAATCCGCCCAAAGTCATTCCCGGTACCAGTCTTCAGTTAAAAGTTAAGGCACTGGATGAAAATAATGATCTCCACGACTATACACTCAATGAAGTATTATTATGGAGCACACAGAACAATTCAGTGGCCAGCATAAGTGAATTCGGCAAACTCAAAGGTGTTGCCAACGGAAATACTCAGGTTACAGTTTCAACCCTGTCCGGCTCAATCAGCGGTTCCGCTCCCGTTTCAGTGGTCAATGATTTCACCTCCATAAAAGATGCCCCGCGAACCGTTAAAGTTGCTTTGGTTATCCAGGACCCGGTAATTGATTCCACCAACAATAAACGCATTCATCAGTTGTGGGGATGGGGAAATCCCAGCCAGTTAATTTCGCAAATACAGGATGAATTTTATATGACCAGCGGCGGGGTGATCAATTTTCAGGTGGTGGAAACGCACAATGACGGCGCACTGTTTACCCGCATCGACAGCGTATTAATGACCATGGACACGCTTGCCTATTTCTATAACCCTGCAAATAATGCGCTTTATGGACATACGCCGGGCAAGCTGCAGTACCTTGCCGAAAATCTCAATCTGGTTAAGTTCGACTACAACTATATGGTGGATTATTATGACTTTGATACCAAACGCAATAACGGGGACATTGATGAAATCTGGGTGTATGCGCCGCCATTCGGCGGGATGTACGAATCTCAGTTGATGGGGCCGGGGGCATTCTGGTATAACTCGCCGCCGCTGGCCCATCCGGGTTTAAACAAGCTGCTGTCAGTAATGGGCTGGAATTACGAGCGCGGCGTTGCGGAAGCACTGCACAGTTTCGGCCACCGCACGGAAAGTGCCCTGGTGCAGGCGTTTGGCCGATGGGATGTGCATAATCCGGATCCGAATCCGTGGGAAATTTTTACCCGCATAGATATGGAATTCCCGGACAGCGCCCACGTGGGAAATATTCATTTTCCCGCGAATGGTACTTCTGACTACGATTACAGTAACCCCTCTTCGGTGATCACTTATGCCGATAACTGGAAGCGCTATCCTTATCTGCTGGATCAGAAACGGGTGATTTCCTGCACGGAATGGCAGTGTACCCACATTGGTTACATGCGCTGGTGGCTCAGTCATCTTCCCAAATACGAAGGCATTTATGAAGGGGTGCTGAATAACTGGTGGTTTTATGTGGTGGATTTTGAGGAAGCCGTTAAAAAAGCGCAGAATACCAGTATGGTAGGAATCGAAAAAAATGAATACAATATTTTGCCCGCGGGATACCGGCTGCAGCAGAATTACCCCAATCCCTTTAATCCGGTGACCACAATTGGATTCAGCATTCCCAGATCCCGCTATATTCAGATAAAAGTCTATGATGTTTTAGGCAAGGAAGTGGCAACCGTGCTGGAGGGGAAGATTTCCGGCGGTGAACACAGGGTGCTCTTTGACGCCGGCAGGCTGGCCAGCGGAATTTATTACTACCAGTTACAGGCCGGACAACAGAAGATCACCCGCAAAATGCTTTTATTGAAGTAGTTCAGATGGTTCATCAATAGAACGAGGTGTAAATGCCTGCGGAAAAATTGTCGTCCAATAAAGTAAACGGCTTTGAAAAAGCGGTAATCGGTGTCTTCGCCACCTGCGATCCCCGCATCGATGAGGAATCGCGGCAGCGGGCGGCAAATATAATCCGGCTTACGGCTGATTTCCTCTCCGAAGCCGTTCATTTACCCGGCGGTAAGAAGGTGCCGGTGGTCTATTCCGATATTCTGGTGGACGGCGAACCGCAGGCGGATACGGTCGCACAGCAGTTTCTAGCCCGCGGCGTCAATATTCTGGTGGGTGTGCCGGATACCTGGGCTTTTCCCCAGTTAACTTTGTTGTCTCTGCTGAGCCATTTCCCGCAGGATACCCCATTAAACTTTACCTGCGGGAACAGTGGTCCGCGCCCGGGAGTGGTGTTTACCCATGCTGTATCGGGTGCTGTTGCACAGAGCGGCCGATTGATGCACATCAATGTGGGAAACTGGCCGGACAGCGGCCCCGAACCGGAAATGAGTACTGAAACCAGGACGGCGCTGGTGGACTGGTGTTATGCCGCAGTAACCTTTCAGGCATTGAAGGGCAGGAGAGTGGTCGTTTTCGGGCACGATTCCATGGGAATGGAAACTGCGCTGCCCCATGTTGTCCAGACACGAAATACCTTCGGGCTGGAAATTACCCGTCTGGACATGAAGCTGCTGGCAGATATGCTGCAAAAGAAAAGCTATCCTGAAGCGGAATTGAAAGATCTTCGCGGCTGGCTGGATGAACACCTCGGGAAGCGGATGGAACTGCGCGATCAGGCTGACCAGGAGCGTTTAAACCGGAGTCTGGCAATGTACCTGATTGTCCGCGAACTGATGAAAGAGCTGAATGCGGTCGGCGGCGGATTTATGAGCCAGTTGGAATGGGGCTCCGATCTGCGGGGAACACCATTGCCGGTTGCTGATGTAATGGAATCGCTTTTCAACTCCACCTTTGATCACACCGGAACAAAAGAAGTGCTGCCGTATGCTACCGAAGCCGACGTGCAGGGATTGCTGACCATGCTGTTCATGACCTTGCTTTCCGGCGGCAATCCGCCCCTGTTTATGGATTTCCGCAAAGTATGGGAACCCTGGGAGTTAAAAACACTGGCTGAAAAAGAAGGTGTGCCTTTAGCCGGTGAAACGCTGTGGGAAAAACGGGGGCTGGTCGATGGCGACAATTCCGGCTCTGCTTCCTTCAACTGGGCCGGAAAACCGGGTGATTCCCCGGAAGAGCTGCTGCAGCGGATCAGTTTGCCTGTTGCCGATAAAGACTACTTCCCCGGGCTGGGAAATTCGGTGACCTTTGTTTCGCCGGGTGGCATCAAAGGAATTGCCGCACGGCTGGCCTACAGCGCACTTTCCGGCCTGTTTTCCATGGTCTGGGATGAAGCGCAAACCGTATCATTGCCAGAGAAGCTGGAGAAGGCGGTCTGCAATACTTCCACCCCGACCTGGCCGCATACTTTTGTAACCCCCCTGCATGCCACAATGGGGGAATACAAGCATTACGCACCGGCAAATCATTTCCACATGACCTGGAATTTGCCCGCAGCCCGCCTGCAGTACTGGATGGATTTCGCTAATGTGCTTTCGGTTACACCCTGGAAAGAAATGCCTGTTTTCCGGGAAGGGACCGATCGTCCACAACCGCTGCTGTATTTGCTGAATGGCGGAGAAAATCAGGCCAAACTGCTGCGGAAATAGTGCAGGTTGCCCGTTAACTGTTAAGCTCTATAGTAATTGAATTAGAATTTACGCCCTCAAGCTCCACCGCAGAATTGTCGCTTATGAGAGACGAAATCCTTCCTGCCGAAACTGCTCCGCCGCTGCTGGAATTC
>JBAPTX010000200.1:0-10123 GCA_049282375.1 Calditrichia bacterium | reverse complement strand
ATTTAATATCAGGCATCCAGGTTGATTAACTTTCGGCCGACCTGTTTCCCTGCCAGAATTTTTTCAATTTCCCCGTTTAATTCATATAATGAACATTCTTCTGCAATGGCAGACAATATTTTGTCGCTTATTCTCCATTCCGATGCAAGATTCCGCCATATCTGCCGGCGCAGCGGCATGGGGCAATGGGCCGAATCAATACCGATCAGGCGGATGCCGCGCAGGATAAATGGATACACGGTTGTGTTTAATTCATAACTGCCTGCATTACCGCAGCAGGCCACACAGCCGAAATAGTCTGTGGAAGCCAGGATGCGGCTCAGAAGTTCGCCGCCAACTGTATCGACCGCGGCGCACCAGCGGCGCTCCGTTAACGGGCGGTTTTCTTCGCCCAGCAGAAATTCCCGGCCAACCACTTCCGCCGCTCCCAGCCGTTTCAACAAACTTTCTGCCTGCGGCTTCCCTGTAAGTGCAAATACCCTGTATCCCTGTTGGGAGAAAAGAGCGACTGCCAGGCTGCCAAGCCCGCCGCTGGCTCCGGTGATGAGTACGGGGCCTTCTTCAGGTAAAATTTTGTGAAAGCGGATTTCATGGAGTGCCAGAGCGGCGGTAAAACCGGCAGTGCCGTACATCATGCTGATACGCGGTGTCAGATTACCGGGCAGCGCTACCACCCAGTCGCCGGGAACCCGTATGTACTGCCCGAAACCGCCGGGGGTATTCATACCCAAATCGTAACCCGTTACCAATACCGCTTGTCCTTTGCGGAACGCACTGCTCCCGCTGTTGGCGACTTCCCCGGCGGCATCAATTCCCGGCGTGTGAGGATAAGATTTTGTAATACCCCGGTGCCCGTTTGCGGATAAGGCGTCTTTATAATTCAGGGAAGAGTAGCGGACCCGGATCAGTACCTCTCCTGCAGGCAGTTCTTCAACGGACTTTTTGCTGATTTCACGGCGGATCTTTCCCTGCTCCGCGTTTACCACCAGTGCTTTGAAAACTTTATTTTCCATGAGATTCCAGAAATCCTGTGCTGCCGAAAATGAGATGAATATGTCCAATACCGAAAAAAGAAATAGTCAGTTCGCCGGTACACCTGCAGAAATAATCAATTAAACAGAAAATTCCCCTTTTAAACTAATGATGCCGGTGCTGCGGCACAACCGGATTCTTCAGGGTTCTGTCGTTGTAAATATGACAGTTAACACTTGTTTTTACCGATAATAAAAATAAATCTCATCTGATATTGATCAGCTCTCTTTGAATGTAGATTATTTTGTTTTATCGCTAATAAAGGTACTGAAAACCGCTCTTTACATAATAAAGTATTCCGCAGCAGCCCCGCCGGTTCCGGTTTTCGCCTTTTTATTATTTTTAATATGGCATTTGCCAGAACCGGCACATCTCCGTTTATAAATGCAGAATCAAAATTATCCGAACACCGGGCTTATAAAATGGAGTATATTTTTCCGAATAAGTGCAGAGTTGTCTTTATTGAATAGGACCGGAAACGGCACTCCGGATTAACATCCATCAAAATCATTGAAGAATAATTTATGAAAGATAAAAACGGTATTTCAGCAGGGCATAATAATGAATCCGGTGAACCCAAAAAGGTAGAGATCGATATTCATTCAATTGATATAAGAAAGACCGCCCTGGCCGGATTATTACTGATCTCGATATTTTACACTCTCTATTTTGCCAAAAGCTTTTTCATGCCCATTGTGCTTGCGGTGCTGTTAAGCTGGATGCTGCAACCTGTGGTAAGAATTTTAAAGAGATTCCATATCCCGGATGCGCTGGGCGGGGCGCTGATCCTGTTGATGGTGGCGGTCCTGCTGGGATACAGTGTTTTTAAATTGTCCGGCCCTGCTTCGAAATGGGCCCAATCGGTGCCGCAGAATTTCCGCAAAGTGGAGGGTAAACTGCTCAGTTTTCGCAAACCCATGCAGGAGGTTTCCAAAGCGGCGGAAGAGCTGGGCAAAATAACGCAACTGAATGAAGAGGAAAAAACCCAGGAAGTTCAGTTGAAGGAAAAAAGTTTTGCGGACACTTTGCTCAGCAATACTCAGGAATTTTTTGCCATTATTTCGATTACCGTAGTGCTGCTTTATTTTCTGCTGGCTTCGGGAGATCTGTTTCTGCGGAAGCTGGTCCGGGTTCTCCCTACTCTGAAAGATAAAAAGAAAGCGGTTGAAATTGCCCGCCACACCGAACAGCACATCTCCATGTACCTCCTGACGGTTACCACGATCAATATTTTTTTAGGGCTGGCAATTGCTGCGGCCATGTTTCTGCTGAAAATGCCCAATCCGCTGCTCTGGGGCGCCATGGCCGGCGTGCTGAATTTCATACCTTATCTGGGGGCGGTTGTGGGGATTTCCACCGTAGGGCTGGTGGCACTGGTGCAGTTTGATTCGGTCAGCTATGCTTTGCTGGCGCCCCTCTCTTATTTTCTGATCAATTTTGTTGAAGGAAATTTTATCACCCCCGTCGTTTTGGGGCAGCGATTGACCCTGAACCCGGTGGTTGTTTTTATCAGTCTGTTCTTCTGGTGGTGGTTGTGGGGCCTGCCCGGGGCAATTATGGCGGTGCCGCTGCTGGTCATTTTTAAAATTATCTGCGACCATGTGGAACCGCTGACCGCAGTGGGTGAATTTCTGGGAAAATAAAGCTGCCTTATACCGCTTGATTTTTCTTCAGGTTTACTGTTTATCCCATTTTCTTTTAACTTTTTTCTAACATTCTCCTTTTATAAATTTTCAGAGATGTTCAGGGCTTTTCTGAACTTGCGGAAGTTCCAGCCGGGATGCTTTCCATTCTGCAGAAGGTTTTTATAAGTATATCCAGTTCAACATTAATTTTCCGGAGGCAAAGAATGTATCTTAAAAGAAGTGTGACAACCCTGATTATTATACTGTTGCTGACTGCCGGCCTGCTGGCGCAGGAAAAAGAAAAGAAGGAACCCACATATGGCTGGATAAAAAATGTGGTGGGAAGCCTGAACCTGACGCAGACCAATTTCAGTAACTGGGAGCAGGGCGGTGAGGATAATCTGGCCTGGCAGTTCAATTTTAACAGCAAGTTTGTGCGGAATGAACCGGCATACAACTGGAGCAATAAAGGAAAACTGACCTACGGCCAGGTGAAACTGGGGGATCAGGACAGCCGCAAATCCGTGGATGAAATTAAGCTGGAAAGCGTCTATACCCGTAAGATCGGCATCTTTGTTAACCCCTATGCTTCCGCCACAATGGAAACCCAGTTCGCCAAAGGATATCAGTATTCGGATACTGCCCAGCCTCAGTTGATTTCAGATTTTGCCGACCCGGTTGTTTTTACGGAGAGTATCGGTTTGGGATATTCCCATAATGAATTGATCAAATCCCGGCTGGGCATTTCGCTGAAAGAGACAATTGCTCCGGATGATGATATCCGGTTTTTAAAGGGGCTGCCCACTTACGCAGATGATCCGGATACGCCGGAGATTGAAACTTCCCGTACAGAGCTGGGTGCGGAATCGGTGACGGAATTATCCTGGGAAATGGTGAAAAATACCCTGCTGACTTCCCGTCTGGAGCTGTTCTCCAATATGCAGCAGATTAAAGAAGTGGATGTAAAATGGGATACCATTCTGACGGCAAAGGTCAACCAGTATGTGAACGTGAATTTCAATGTTAAGCTGTATTACGACAATGATATTTCGAAAAAACGGCAGTTGAAGCAGGCGCTGGCGCTGGGACTGACCTATACGTTTATTTAGAATATCTATGGCCGTAACCTCATCTCCTTTCCCCTTTCCAGGCGGAGAGGGGGATCACTTCTCGACTGCCGGCCATGTATGTAATGAACTGCCCTTTTTAGTTATTTGCACAACCATTTGCCAGGAATCGAATTTAAATTTTATCTTTGTGACGCAACAGCTGGTTGGCCTGCTTTAAACCTACCGGTCCGGGGAAAAAATATCATTAAAGCCCATAGCTTTAACCCAGTCTTTTCAGCACGACGATCGTCCGGTCGTCGGTGGCGGTTTCATTCCCCTGCCAGCGCTGAATGGCTGCTTCCAGTGCATCCACAATTTTGTGCGGCGGCTGCCGGCGGCTGTTATCAATAATCTCCACCATCCGTGCGGTATCGAACTCTTCCTTTTGGGAATTCATTGCTTCGGGATAGCCGTCTGTAAACAGCACGATGATATCATCTTTCCGCAGAATAATTTCCTGCTGTGCCAGCAGGCGCCGGAAAGGCTCTGTTTCCATCAAACCGATGCCGGCTCCCGGGGGCGTCTGCCATTCGCTGCTTTGGGGGGAGCTTGCCAGGATCAGCAGCGGTGTGTGGCCGGCACGGGCGTAAACAAAGCGGCCGCTCGCCGGCTCGATGATCCCGAAAATCATGGAAATAAAATGTCCCCGCTCCACATTCCGGTAGAACAAGCGGTTGGCTTCGCAAAGTATTTCAACCGGATCATCATAATGCTGCGCCAGGGACTGCAGAAATCCTTTAACCAGGGTCATAAAAAATGATGCCGAAACCCCCTTGTTGGAAACATCGCCGATGGTGATCCCCAGCCGCCCGTCTTTCATTTCGAAAAAATCAAAATAATCACCGCCCACTTCCCAGGCTGGTTCGCAAAATGCGGCAATCTGATATCCGGGGAGTTGCGGAGTGGTTTTCGGCAGAAACTGCGCCTGTATCCTGCGGGCAATCTCCAGTTCCCGCACCAGCCGATCTCTTTCCTCCCGCTGACGGATATAATCCGGCACAAACGCCGGCAGATTTTCACTTTCCCTATTTCCCTGCCGCACAACTGCCAGGAAGGCAAGCAGAACCAAAGCAGCGAAAATCAAAAGGAATCCCAGCCCAAGATTATTGAAATAGGATTCAGCGGTAACGGTAAATACCACCGCCTTCTGCAGCAGCAGAAAAATAAAATAGCCGGCAATTACGGTAAGTGCATCGTAGCGGATAAAAAAGAGGGCAAACAGCAGGGCAGGCCCCGCCAGCGCAGCCAGATGGATCCAGAAATTTTCCGGCTCGACGGAAACGGTGAAGGAAAAGCCGGCCAGCGCTGCCAGCGGCAGCAAAATACGGGTGGATCTAACCAGTTTTTTCAGCAATGAAATGGAAAATACACGGAAAAAGATTTCGTGGAAGAATGAGCTTGCCAGCATTTCCGCCGTCAGTGCCAGCAGGGGGAAAATGATGCTCAGTGAATAGCTCAGGTGCCCGTTTTCTCCGGCGGATAAACTGCCGATTGAGCGGGCGAAAAACAGTACTCCGCTATAGTAGAGCAGAGAAAAAATGGCCAGAGCGGTTCCCAGAAGAATCGCTTTTCCCGCGGCAGGGGTGAAAAACCGGCCCTGGTAAAATGAGTCGGTTGACTTCAGTTTTTCCGGCCATTGCTGCCGCACCAGCGCATCGGTTACCGGGTAGAGCAGGAACATGCCCAGTGCAGTTCCCAGGGCGACAACAACCACCGAGATCAGCGACAGCCAGGCTGAGCTGGTCCATAGCTGCAGAGAAAACTGCAAGGCATAGAAAAAGGCTACGATAACCGCCGGTGCAATTCCAATACGGAAACTGAGATTGGCCTGCTGCCCGAACCGGACCAGCAGAACCGCCGCCCCAATAATCAGAAAAATCAGAATAATAACAAAGAAAATTTCCAGGTATTGACTGTTGTTACTTTCTTCTGCTTCCGATTCCAGATTTTCCCCGGTTTTTTCAAAGCCGATCACCCGGCCGCTGCTCACCCGAAGCTGGTGCGGAGTTTCCCGGTCATTTAATTTTAGAGTGAGCGTATATACTGAATCCCCCTTTTCCTTCTCTGCCGAAATAGTCTCAATCCCAACGGCGGCGCTGTCCCACCTGGCCAGTTGCAGGAAACGCAAAGCGGTTTGCCGCGCCCGCTGCCGGCTTCCTGAAGTATCCGGCTGTGCGGTGCTGTCCGCGCTGAACGCCAGCCAGGAGGACTGAAATTCGGCTTTCAGCAGGCGGCCATCCGCGCCGATCTCCACCACATCCCAGTCGCTTTCGACACGGGTCCGTACATTCCCCTGGCCGGAGGAGATGCTGATATTCCGCGGCCGGGCATTTTCCGGCAGCAGATTCACTTCCCAATAGCCGCTAAAGGAATCCTTTTCCGCTGACGCGGTTTTCAGAATGATAAAATTGGTCTGCTTTTTCTTAATATTTTCCGGATTGCTGAAATGGAGCAGCCTGGCGGCAAATGCTTCGGCTTCTGTGTGCGAGATTTTAAATCCGATGCCGGGGAGCGGGTGGACTGCCGGATACAGGGAAAATAATAATATCAGGCCTGCCAGTGAGGCAATGAACCATAAAGCTGTTTTCAGGTGTGTCATAGAAAGTCCCTGCTTTTTTCGGAGGGCAGTTTAAGCAACCGTTTTTCAGCAGTTTCAGGTATATTTATCATCCTTCAGCCAAACTTTTTTCTTCTCACTGCCCGGATTAATATTAAATGAGAACATCATAAATTCAACCACAAAACCATTTTGTAAACCGTTATCTGTCCCTATTTTTCATCAGCTTCACGGACGTTCAGCAATTCCGCTTTTATCCGTTGTTTAAACTTTCTATCGCCGGATTTTATGAATCGACCTCTGAACAGGCTGATCATTTTATTTCTAACCTTATTTTTTACCGCCGCCGGCGGGCAGCCGGCATCCACCGGAACCAGAAATGCGGATGACCTTTTACAAAACGCTGCCGGTTATCTGCTGAAAGGGGTGCTGTACGGCCGCTATAAAAAACCGGGCTGGCGGGAATTCATCATGCCGGACCGGCTGGAGCTGCCCATTGCCCGGCAGTTTAGCGCCGGGAAACGCCCCCGCCTTTTATCACAAAACAGCATACGGCTGGCCCGCGCCCGCAGGTTGCAGAAAATTTATCGCGAATGGTACCGCCTGATTCTGCAGGAAGCACAGTCGCCGCTGCCGCCGGACAATTTCAGAGTGTCTGCGCTGGCCGGCCGCGCCAAAGCAGCCGCTTTTCTCTACCGTGTGGAAGAGAGGGGCCACTGGCGGCGGCGGGCACTGGAATTGCTGGAAATGCTGCCGGAACCGCCGCAGATTATCAATCTGGAAGGCGGGCCTGCCGGCCGGGATTGGGGGGATTACCTGCAGAGCGCCGAGGCGCTGCCGGACCTTTGTGTGGCCTATGATCTGCTGGCGGATGAAATTCCCGGCGATCTCCGTTTTGAAGTGGAACGGAAAATTCTGCGGGTTGCCGCGCAACTGGCGGAGGGGTTCAATGTAACTCCCCGCAACAATCACGTGACGGTGATGTCTTTTGCCGTGGCGACCGCCGCGCTGGTGATTGATCAGCCGGAGCGCTATATTCATTACACTTCTGCCGGTCTATTCCGCACCGCCATGGAGCATCTGTCACTGAGCCTGGGGCTTATTTCTCCCGACGGCGGTTATGGAGAAGGGCCCTATTATGCCCGCTATGTCCTGAATTATCTGGCATCCTTTTCCCTGCACCTGCAGGAAGCCGCCGGAGCGGATTTGTTCAATCATCCTTATCTGGAGCGGCTGGTAAACTGGGTGATGGATAATGACAAGGGAAGCGGCCAATTTACTCAGTTCGATGATGCCTACAGCACCCGTTTCTTTTTTCTGCCGCTGCTTATTCCGCAGTGTTCTTCCGGTGTCCGCTGGGAAAAATGGTTCCGGCAGCAGGCATCGTATCCACAGTACAGCAGCAATATGGTGGAAGCGCTGCTCTATTACCGGCCTGCCGGAGCAGCTTTGGCGGAGAATCCCTTTTTTGCCGCCGAATTTTACCCGGACATGGGGCAGGCGGTTTTCCGCGACCGGGATGTTTCGCCTGATTTTTTCGTCAGCCTGACCGGTGAGCGGGAGCGCTGGTTTGCCGATGTGCATGAACAGATCGATCCGCTGAGCCTGGAGATTTCCGCCCTGGGGGAAGACTGGATCATTGACGGCGGCTACGGCGGCGGCACTGATGATCCCGATTATCAGTATTTCCAGTCGCCCCAATCCGCCAGCACAATGCTGGTGGACGGTCGCGGCACCGATCCGAATCCGCTGATCGGCGATCCGCCGGGCGCCACACTGGAATTTGCTTTCGCTACTGCACGGTTTGCCGCCGCTGCTTTCTCCCATTTTATTGATGATGCGAAACTGACCCGCACGGTTTTTTACACAGGGGAAAACCGCCTGCTGCTGCTGGATGCCATGGAAGCGGAATCCCCGCACGAGCTGAGCCTGCAGTTTCAGCATTTGGGGAGGCTGAACAACCGGGGCGCCGGTGAATGGGAATTTCAAAAAGCGGATAAAAAAATGACCGTTTACTGGCTGAATGATCAGCCGGATTTATGGCGGACAGTTTACGACCGGGGGCTGGCCACCGGAGCCGGTACTATTTTTGAACACGGGGTGGTTTCCCTTCAATCTGCTGTCCGGCCGCGGGTGCAAACGGCCGCCCTGTGGCAGGCAGAGCAGAAAAAGAATCCCGCTGCGGTGATTTACCAGACGCCGGTAAAGGGGGAAGGGGAGTGGCGGCAGATGATTCATCCGCAGAACGGAAGTACGGAAGAGGTGGTATGGAACTGCAGGGACACCATTTCCACCGGATTGTGGAGCAGCGACGCCCGCCTGATCTGGAGTCAGTCCGCACCCGGCGGGGAACTGCAGCAACTGCTGATGGTGCGGGGAAGTTTCTTCCGGCAGGGGAATATTGAAATCAAAACCTCCGGCAAGGTGACCCTGTATCTGGAACGGCAGGGCACGAACTGGGGCGGTTATCTGCAGTTGGAAGAGAACAGCCGGCCGCTGCTGTTACAGGTAAGGGGACTGAACAATTACCCGCTGCGGCTGAACGGGCTGCCTGTTGCGGGAAATTCTCTGCAAACCGGCGGGGCGGAATACTGGGTGCATCAAAGCGGAACACTGCTGTTCGGCGGGGGGTCTTTTCTGATCCGCACCCCTCAGCAGCACCTGCCTGCCCCGGATTTCCTTTATTGGCTGCGCCGCATGCCGGATATCCGGCAGAATTCGGCATACTGGTCACCTTATGAACAAACTCTTTTCGAAAATCAGGTAACGGAAAACCTGCTATGGGGCGCCGGGGAGGCGGCCGAATACTGGGGAGAGCGGCTCAGCGGCGATTCGCTGGTGTTGATTCACGGCCTGAATGCGCTGCAGGGGTTGCTGGCCTATAATTACCGGGCTTCGCTGGAAGGCCGCGGATTTGCCCTGCCGCACCGCTACGGCTGGAGGGGCAATGCCGGCAGCCGGAAATGGCAGATACGGGAGGAAGGGGACTGGCGGGGCAGCGGGCCCTACATCCGCCATCTGCAGATAAACGGGGAAGTGGCTGCACAATTGGCCTTGGACTACCGCTTTCAGCATCTTTACGGGGATTACTACCGCCAAAATCTGGGGCTGCAGATGGGCGCTGCCACCCGCCTGTATGCCGATCTGGTGAATACCGGGGAAAGGCAATTGCAGCAGTACGGTTTTCTGGCTTACGGGCACAACCGCTATCTCAGCCCCAATCTGCTGCTGCGGGACGGCCGTTTGTCCGCCCTGGAGGTCAGCGGCGGCCGGAATTCCCTGCAGGGGGCCTTCAGCGCTTCCAATCTGCAAAGTGCCGGAGAATACCGCCAGTTGCTGCGGGGAAAAGCCGGACAGCGCTATCGCTGGCTGCTGCAGGGTTATCAGAATAACGGCAGCCTGCGGCAGAGTTACCGGGGAGCGTTTGCCGGCAGCGCCGGTGAATACCTGCGCTTCAGCAGCAGTGCCGGATTGGAGTACACCGGCGAAAAATGGCAGACCGGGCTGCTTGCCCTGGAAATTTCCAACCATTACCGGCAGCTTTATATTTTCCAGCAACTGCACTATTTATACCGGAAGTGGAGCTGGTCCGGCGGACTGAGCGGATCAGCAGGGGAAGGTTACTGGTCGGCGGAAATGTCGCTGTGGGAGCAGCCCCTCGCCCGCCGCAACCGGGCGGCGCTGCAGGCCGGGCTGCCGCTCGGGCAGCAGGCATGGTGGACGTTCCGGGCGGAATACCTGTATCTGCCGCTGCGGGATGAGCGGCGAATACAGGTGGAACAGCAATGGCAGGTGCAGTT
>JBAPTX010000199.1:0-2637 GCA_049282375.1 Calditrichia bacterium | reverse complement strand
GATCAATTTTATTTCTAATGACCCGAAAAAGAGGAAATACCATGAAATTAATTTTTAACCTTCTGATCAGCGCTTTAATCATTTTCTTGACTGCCTGCAGCGGCAGCCGCCGGAACGAGCCCCCGGTGCGAATGCCCCCCGCCGGACTGTCTCAGGTGTCTCAGGATACTTCCATGATAGATCTGCTGGATTCCATACCGCTTTCTCCAAAAGTTACCAAAGGCAGGCTGGATAATGGATTAACCTATTACATCCGGCATAACGGAAGGCCGGAAAACCGGGTGGAACTGCGGCTGGTGGTCAATGCCGGTTCCATTCTGGAAAATGAAAAACAGCAGGGACTTGCCCATTTTCTGGAACATATGGCTTTTAACGGAACAAAGAATTTCCAGAAACAGGAACTGGTAAATTACCTGGAATCGGTGGGCATGCGTTTTGGCCCGGATATCAACGCCTACACCAGTTTTGATGAAACTGTTTACATGCTGCAGCTTCCCACGGACAGCGCCCATGTGCTGGAAAAGGGATTTCAGGTGCTGGCGGACTGGGCCCGGAATTTATCGCTGGATACCACCGAAATTGATAATGAACGGGGAGTGGTAATTGAAGAATGGCGTTTGCGCAGGGGCGCCTCTGCCCGGATACAGGACAAGCAGTTCCCGGTGCTGTTTAAAAATTCCCGTTATGCCGAACGGCTGCCCATCGGGCAGAAAGCAGTGCTGGATACCTTTCATTATGAGACCATCGGGAAGTTTTATAAAGACTGGTACCGTCCTTCCCTGATGGCCGTGATTATTGTGGGGGATGTGGAAGCAGACCGCATGCAGTCCATGGTACGGGAATATTTTTCCGCCATTCCCCGCAAAGAGAATGCCCCGGAAAGGAAAATCTATTCGGTGCCGGCGCATGATACCACTCTTTTCAGTATTGTCACCGATCCGGAGGCTTCCATTTCCTCCGTCAGCATTTACTATAAACTGCCGGTTGCCCCGGAGCGGGTGGTGGGGGAATACCGCCGGCAAATTGTGGAACGAATATATAACAACCTTTTTAATGAGCGGCTGAATGAACTGACCCGGCAACAGAATGCTCCCTTTCTGTTTGCCAGTTCAAATAAAAGCCGCCTGGTGCGGGGCAGCGAGGCTTATTATCTGGCCGCCGCCACCGCCGAAAACCAACTGCTGGATGGTTTTGAAGCGCTGTTGAGCGAAGCCAAACGGGTGCGGCAGTACGGGTTTACGGCAACGGAACTGGAACGGGAGAAAAAATCGCTGCTGCGTTCAATGGAACGGGCGTATCAGGAGCGCGATAAAATGGAGTCCCGGCAGTTCGCCTCCGAGTATATCCGCAATTTTTTATATCAGGAACCCATTCCCGGCCTGCCTTATGAATACCGCCTGTATAAACAGTTTGTCCCCGGAATTTCCCTGCAGGAAGTGAATCAGTTGTCCGAAGAGTGGCTGCAGACGGACAGCCGGGTGGTGCTGGCTTCCATGCCGGAGAAGGAAGAAATTCAGGTGCCTGCTCCATCTCAATTCCGGGCGGTGATGGACAGTGTTCAGCACAAAACGGTGGAGCCCTATGTGGATGAGATTTCCGAGGCACCGCTGCTGGAAAATCCCCCCGAACCGGGCTCCATCTCCAGTGAGCGGAAAATTGAAGAAATCGGCGTCACTGTCTGGGAACTGGCCAACGGAGTCCGCATCATTTTGAAACCGACTGATTTTAAAAACGATGAAATCCGCTTTACCGCATTCAGTCCGGGGGGGATGTCGCTGATACCCGATTCATTGATTATTCCCGCGGAAACCGTTACCAGTATTGTGGGGCAAAGCGGTCTCGGCGATTTCAATGAAACCCAGCTCCGCAAACTGCTGGCCGATAAAGTCGTGCGGGTTTCACCTTATCTGAGCGAATTGACCGAAGGATTTAACGGTTCGGCTTCACCCTCGGATTTAACCACCCTTTTTCAGTTGATTTACCTGAACTTCACTGCACCGCGGGCGGACAGCGCATCCTTTGCAGCCTACAAAGAGCGGATGCGCGGAATGCTGGAAAACCGCAGCGCCAGCCCGCAGGCCGCCTTTCAGGATACCATTACCGCCACCATTACCCGGGGACATCCCCGCTACCGCACCTGGACTGTGGAAACCCTGCGGAAAATGGACATGATGAAATCCCTGCAGATTTACCGGGAACGCTTCGCCAATCCCGGCGACTTTACTTTTATTTTTGTGGGGAATTTTACCCTGGATCAGATGCGGCCGCTGGTCCGTACCTATCTGGGCGGGCTGAATACACAGCCGCAGGAAGAAAAATGGCAGGATGTTACTTACGATTATCCGACAGGTGTTATCCGCAAAAATGTGGAAAAGGGGCTGGAACCCAAAAGCATGAATGCGCTGCTGTTCACCGGTAACTGGGAGTATTCACAGGAAAAAGCATTGACGGCCGGTTTAATGCTGGATGTGCTGCGGATTATGCTGCGGGAACGTTTGCGGGAAGCACTGGGCGGAACTTACGGCGTCAGTGTACGGGGCGATTTTGATGAATATCCGCGGGAGCGTTACAGCATAACCATTTCGCTGGGCTCAGATCCTGAACGCACCGGCGAGCTGACCCGGGAAATTTTTGCCC
>JBAPTX010000198.1:0-2953 GCA_049282375.1 Calditrichia bacterium | reverse complement strand
CTCCGCGCACCACCCGTTAAAACTTTTTTTGCGGATTCACCCGGACGCAGCGGACAAAGAAGTCGTTCCCAAATCATGAAAAGTGGTTGTTAAGTTACTAAGTTATTAAGTTATTGGTTATTAAGTGATTATGAGATTGTGAAATTATGGACTTGCAACTGGACTTGCAACATTTTTTCGGACAAATAATTAAGCCACATTTCTAAATTTTAATAATTTCAATTCATATTCTACTGGAGATAAATACCCAAGAGCTGAGTGTTTTCTTTTTCGGTTATACCATATTTCGATATATCCAAATAAAGCACGCTTAGCTTCGAGCCAATTGATGAACTTCTGGTGATAGACCAATTCTGACTTAATTGTTTTAAAAAAGCTTTCAGCCACTGCATTATCCCAGCAATCCCCCTTCCTGCTCATACTTCTGGAAACTTTTGGATGAGTTTCCAGAAATGAGGCGAACGCACCACAGGCATATTGCACCCCGCGATCAGAATGAAAGATTAACTTCTGGGTAATGGGCCGGTTAATGACAGCCATTCTCCAGGCTGGAATCACCGTTTGGTCTACTTTTAATGAATTACTCAATGCCCAGCCAATGATCTTGCGATCGCCCAGATCCATGATGATGGTCAAATACAACCAGCCCTGATTAGTCCTGATATATGTTATATCAGATACCCATACCTGGCCCACTCCTTGTACTTTAAACTGACGGTTGAGTTTGTTATCAACCACAGGAAAACCATGCTTAGAATCAGTAGTCACTCTAAATTTTTTCACTGTTTTACTGCGTATCCCGGCAGTTTTCATCAATCGTGCAACCCGCGGTCTGGAAACCTTGATTTTTTGATCTCTCAACTCTATTGTAATTCTGGGAGAACCATAAGTGTGATTACTTTGCTCATGTATACGACGTATTTCAACCAATAACTTAATGTTCTCTAGCTGCCAGTTGGAAGGTTTTCGCTTTAACCACCCATAATATCCGCCCCTGCTGACTTTAAATGCCTGACACATCTTCTCAATGGGAAATAAGGAGCTGTGATTCTTTATGAATCGAAATATTTGCCATCGTTCTTGGAGAAAATGCTTACTGCCTTTTTTAGAATATCCCTTTCCAATTCCGCATCTCTAAGCTGCTTTTTCAAGCGAGCAATTTCCGCCTCCTGGGCAGTCATAGCCTTATTACCTTGGCCACTAAAGCTGATCTCCCCTTTCTTTTGTAATTCCCGTCGCCATTCATACAACAAGTAATGACTAATGCCAAGATCTTCTGCTATCTGCCGAACACTCTTATCGGTGTCCATGAGTTCAACCGCCATGATTTTGAACTCTTTATCATACTTCTTTCTTCGTTTTGCCATAATTATTTAAAGTTAATAATTTTGGCTTATCTTACTGTCCTGTTAAATGTAGCAGGTTCATTACCTCACCAACTACCGGATAATCAATCAACCAAATGACGGCAAAAAAGTGGTTATCTTGGACACAGACCACCTCTGGGGTTGCGGTGGGGATTATGCCTGGGTCTGGAAAGCATTTTTACAGGGTACAAATCCTGTTTTTATGGACCCATGGGAGGGCTTGTCTCATGCCGATACCGTAGAGATTGACTGGTTGAGCCCCTGTTTATATCCTAAAAATCATGTGCCTTATCAATTGATCAGAAAAAACCTGGGAGTAACCCGTCAATTTTCACTGAAAATAAATCTGGAAAAAAATGTACCCATGCCGGAACTGACTTCTTCGGGTTATTGTCTGGCACACCCCAATGAAAGCTACCTTGTATGGGTCGAAGCCGGCAAATACCTCACGCTCAACCTAAGGGGTGCACCGGGCGAATACAGCGTAGAATGGTTCAATCCTCAAACGCTTCAAACCCAATCGGCCGCTGTTATTAATGGGGATGATTATGTGGTCTTCAAAGCTCCATTCACTGATGATGCGGTATTGTACTTGAAACGCAATATCAATAAGTAAACTATCCTTCTTTTTAGAAGGTAGTTATTTACTTTGAAAATTAAGAAACTAATTTTAATTTATTGATCACCAGATTTTTAACTGCTTCAGTTGCCGGAGGAAATACCTTTCTCAGGTCAATTTCCTCTGTATCTCTCATCAGCTTCTTGATATGCTGCATGAATGTATTTTTGATCTCAGTGGCAACATTTACCTTGGAAATACCCCGCTTGATCGCCTCACGGATCTGATCATCGGGTACACCCGAACCACCATGCAAAACCAGGCATACCGGCGAATTCCTGCTGATCTGTTCCAACCTCGGCAGATCGAGCCTGGGTTCTTTTTTATAAAACCCGTGGGCGGTACCAATGGCAATGGCCAGGGCGTCAATACCGGTGGCCTCGACAAATCTTTTGACATCCTCAGGTTCAGTATAGCCCATAAGTTCTGTGGATTGACCCAATTTGGCCACATAACCAAGTTCAGCTTCCACATTTGCTCCATAATTCCCGGCAATCCTTACTACCTGCCGGGTAAGTCGCACATTTTCCTCGAACGGGAGTTCCGAAGCATCGATCATGACAGAATCAAATCCGGCCCTGAGACATTGGTCTGCAAGTTCCACCGAATCGCCATGATCAAGGTGGATCCATGATTCCACTTTATAAAAATCGATTGCTGAACGGGCCATTGCAACGGCATTCTGCAATCCCATATAGTCGATCGAACTTTTGGTAAGCTGCAGAATAATGGGAAGTTGTGTTTGCCGGGCTGCCTCCATTAACCCTTTCAGCGTTTCAAAATTATAAAAATTGGTGGCCAGTAAGGCTACTTGCTTATCCCTGACTTCCCTGAGTTTATCCTGAAGTTTCATTATATATGAAAGCCAATAATTATATGTCTATCTCGATATTAAATGTTTCCATAGCTGTTTTCCTTACCTGTTCGAGATCTGAAAATGCCGTTGTTCCCCCCGACGCAGTAGTAT
>JBAPTX010000197.1:0-2566 GCA_049282375.1 Calditrichia bacterium | reverse complement strand
CGTCATGGCGGTATTTTTTCTGGAAGCTTTGAAACATTTTGGCATTTCCGCGAACTTTCTGGTAAATACTGCCATAATAATTGAAACTGCCCCCTTTATTCATATCGACCGCCGTCAGCGATCCGTTAACCGCCATTAAAACACACTGCATATTCCAGTCAGTGAAGAATGAATTGTCGAATACAATATTGTTCCAGGAAACAATACCCAGCAGGTCATCCGAATTGGGATTGGTTACCGGGTTGTCTGCATAGCTGATTGCATCACGGAATACCACATTGCTGCCGGACCCGATGGTTACCCCGCTCGGGGGCGTATTTACGGTTCCCCCCAGGATTTCGATGGCCCCTGCACTGTAGATCGCCCCGTTCGGACTCAGCACGCTTAAATCGATATCGTCATAAATTTTAGTGGAATTCTGGTATATATCCACTGTGCCGTCGTTATTGAAGAAAATCTTCATCACATCGCCTGGAGAAGGGAAGGTATACCCTCCCGAGGCGGCCCCGTTAATCAATGAGGCAATACTGGTGACCTCGGGCAGAAAATTTCCCACTTCATAACCGCCCAGAAAACGGGTTTTGCTGTTTTTAGGGGGAGAACTGATACTTTTTCCGGCCGATACTTTGCCATAAAAACAGATGGTCTTATTATTTTTATGATTTAATACGCTGTTGGTGTGCACCGGTCCCCAAACCGTATCCCCGGGTATCCAGGCAACGCCGTTTTCCTGAGCGGTAAAAATGGTGTATTTGGTATATAAATTTTCCCCGGAAAAAAAAGCGATTACCGTATCCGTCTGGCCTTCATATTCAGAAACCGAATACACCGGCAGGGGGTCGCCCGACCCGAAATTGATATCAAAGTCGCCGCCGCTGAAATCCACGTTTTGCATGGGCCCGCGCCAGGTATAGTCATCATATAATTTGGAGGCTGCAATATTCATCCCGCTTACTGCGATTTCGTGGGCCACTGTTCTGGTATAGTATTCAACATAATTACCGGCCGCCCGGGTGGTAATATTTCCGGTATTCAACTGATATACCGAAAAAATGTAGGCGAAGCCGAAAACCATCAATAAAGCCGCTTTGCCTCCCATAACTACCTCCTTAAGTTTCTTGAAACTAAACGTGTTTGCTGCCAGAAAGCCGTCCGGTATTCATCCGCCTGCGGATTGGGATCATTACCGTAAACAGAGGTATTCTCCACCTGCAGGGTAATGCGGATCATCTTAATGGCCAGCATATTTCCCGGGATGCTGGTATCCAGCAAAATGCCGTCCTGGTCCAGATAATCAAACTTGAACTCGGTAACCACTCCCATCATAAAGCCGGCCGACGGGCTGCTGTTTATTTTGCGGTACAAAAACCGGTCATTGGGATTCTGAGTGTGACTGAGTTCGGAATAAGGACCAACGTAAAATTCCAGCGTATCTGCTGTTCCGTCCCGATCAATATCTCCCAGATATGAGATGTGGGTGGAATCGGCCTGTTTAATCACCTGCTCATTTTCCGGTAATCCGAATCCCATTTTCTTCAGGTCATATTCCAATGTATGTGTAATCGAGGTTAAATTTTGCTGCACAATCAGATCGTCACTGTGAGAATAAAAATATTTAGTACTGGTATTCAGGAGCGTAAGGGCAATAATCAGCAGGGTGCCGCCGATAATATTTGAACCGATTACATCTAATAAAAATAACATGGGCTGCTCCTTTAATTAAAGTACCAGTAACCATGTACATACCCCATTTTCAATGTATCGGGAGAATAGGGTGTGGAAATTGCAATTGTGAGTTTTTTACAATAGGTACGGTTAACGCTTTTTACATTGGGCGTGCCTGCATTTACATATTCCACCAGACACTTTAAGTTATAAATATTCTGGGCAGTTGTTTCGGCGCGGGTAAACGCGTTGAAATCATCAAAATCATCAAAACTGGCCATGGTGGTTTCGCCGAAGTCTTTGCCCAGACTGTTCGGATTGGTAAAATCGCTGACCTTCTTTTCAATTTTGGTGGAATCCCAACTGACTTCATCAAAGGGGAGCTGAGAGGCTTGTTCTATAATGGAGGTCCCTAAAGAGACTGCTTCCAAACCAAAACGGGTCTGATTTAAATATTCGTCATTGGCGTTCAGGGACTTGTTGACATTTAATACCACCAGCGTTAAAAGCACCAACGCACCCATTGTAATTAAAATTTGTCCGCCATGCATGGCTAACCCCGTAACTGGTTAATGAATTCTTCAGCCGGTTTAGTCCCGGCCTTATATTTATAAAGACCTTGGCACCCTTAGTCATCTGTAGTGGCAAAAGCCACTTCAGAGAGGGTGGAAACCCCCTGTTTTACCCGTTCACGTCCGGCGGCACGCAGGGTAAGCATTCCTTCCTTAACCGCCGTATTCCGCAGGGTTTCTTCATCAATATCTTTACCCGATTTAAAAATCAGGTTTTTAACTGCTTTACTCATGAACAATGCTTCGTGGATGGCAACGCGCCCTTTATAACCGTTGTGGCACTTATCGCAGCCTGCTGCCTCGTAAAAAGTCGTTGTCCGTACTTCTTC